>JAFLSH010000055.1 GCA_022511055.1 Prevotella sp.
GTAATTTTTCTAAAGTGCCGCTTTTTTCAGCTAAAGTGCCGCTTTTTTCCCAAAAACTCATGGGGATTTTGCCAAAAAAATGCGGTAAATGTCTGGCTTAACTCCTTGGGCTTCTCTGACTCCTTAGCTCCTGTGAAGCTCTCCTTGACTCCGACTCCCGCGACAGCCCGCTTACATCTTCACGCCCTTGATGCCCGTGGCGGCGCCAGGGTAGGCGTTGATAACCTGGTCGAAGTAGTCTACGCGATGGCGCAGCCAGCGCTCCATGCGACTGATTTCCAGTGCGTAGCGCTTGTCGATGGGCCAGCGCTCATAGTCGCGCTTCAGGGCATCGAAGGCACCGTTGTAGTAGCGCAAGGTTTCGGGCCAATAGTCTGCCATGACCCGCTCCCTTAATACCCGCCAGTGGCCCACCAGCCGGGCAACGAACTGCGGCGAGTGCCACAGGTCGGTGAAGAAGCTGTTGACATAGTAGCCGCCAATGTGGCGGGCAGGGTCTGTGCCAAGCACCAGTTCGCGGTAGCTGCTGAAGAAGTTGTGGCCGGTGTACATGGTACTCCAATCGAAGTCATAGCCGGCATCGAAGTCCCACAGCGGCCCCATGACCCAGCGGCCTCCCACGTCTTTGTGCATATAGACGCTGCGCGGGGCATCGACCTCTACGTTGTAGACCAGTTCCTGAATGAGCATATACTCAATGAACACGTCCACATCCATCAGCTCCTCGACTGCCGTCAGGTCGGCCGTCTGAATGGCGCGTTCCAGCTTGGCCAGGTCGGCTCGAATGGCATTCTTCCGCTCGGTGGTTACGTCATCGGGCGACTTGACACAGATGGGCAGACGGTAGACCGTCGACCAGAAATTGTCGCCGGCGCCGGGCGACAGCTCCGGCCCGTCATCTTTGTCGAGCGCAATGAGACAGCCCTCGTTCTCGTCAATGTCAACGCGGCTTTTGCCGGTCTCTATCTGCTCGGTCAGCTGGTATAGCCCCACGTAGTCGCCATCGAGGGTCACTTCCACGTAGCGGGTATGGTTGGTGTAGGGCAGCTCCTGGCCTTGCCCCATGATGAACACCAGCGTGTTCATCATGTCGGTTGGGTCGCGGTAGTTGGCCAGCAGCACCCAGTCCTTGTTGGCCGCCAGACCCAGCATCTCGTGCTTCTTGTCGAGCTTCAGGCGGTAGGGCTTCTTCTCATACCAGTACCACGTTGAGTTGCCGCGCCCGCGTATGCGGCCCGTGCCTTCGTAACACCAGTCTGGATTGTTGCTGGTCAGGCTGACTGTGCAGTTCTGGTAGTCTTCTTTCTCCTTACTCCATACACCGTGGCCGTATTCGGTCTCGATGGTCATCTGTGCCACCTGATATTGGTAGTCGTCGGTCGCGCTCGTGCTGTCGGCCTTGGTCTGCATCGAAGTGTCGGGAGATGATTCTGCTGCGGCCTCAGGGGGCAAAGGCTTCTGCTCATCTTCGACCGTGCAGGCGAAGATGAGCAGAAGCAGACTGCACAGGAGTGTCTTCTTCATCTCAGGTTAGTGACTTTCAGCTCGTATGGGAAGGTGGGGTTTTCGGCTTTCTTGCCGTGTCCGCCCCAGCGCAGCATCTCGTGTTCCTGGGGCGCTCCCATCACTACGAGATAGAGCTTCTTCAGCGTCTTGCCCTTTGGTGTGCGGAACGTGGTAGCGCCAATGGGCGAGTAGATTTCCTCGTCGTCGGTGGTCACGCCCACGAAGCCGTAGCGCAGGTTGCTGCCCTTGACCTTTACCGATGCCGTCTGGCGGGCAGGCAGCTCAATGGCGTTGAAGCCGTATGCCTCTGGCGTGTGCCTGGGGCGCAGCCAGCCGCTCTTCAGCGTGTCGAGCTGGGCCGAGAACGTGCAGGCATAGGGGCGGGTCTCCTGTCGGGCGTGGCGGAAGTCGAAGTTCATCAGGTGCTGGTAGCCGCGCAGCATCTCGTCATTGAACTGCTGTTGCGACAGACCGTAGAGCCGCTTGTAGGTGATGACCGGGTCTTCGCCGCGCTTGCCGTTGCGGTAGAGTTCGGCTATGCTTTCGCGGCCGTGAAGGTCGCTCCACCACTGGATGACGTATGGCGAGTGGTAGATGTTCTCGCCATCGAGGTATGCCTTGTGGGTCAGCCTCTTGAAGTCCTCGAAATGGTAGTTCTCGTCGCGCAGCCACCAGGGATTCACCTGCCAGAGCATCCACTGAGAGGTCATTTCGTAGAAGCCGCTGCCGCCCCAGGCATCGCTGAGGCTGTCGGCCGGAATCTGCAGCTGGAAGGAATGGCCCAGCTCGTGTGCCATGCAGTTCATGGTCTTGTCCTGTATGCGGTTGGGAGCCACCCAGAGGCCGCCAATGAAGTTGTCGTATGTGCCGCCGTAGGCTGTGCCGTCGAGGGAGTACATCACCATGACCATCATCTTGTACTGGTCGGCCTTGGAGCCGGGGAGCGTGAACTTCAGCGTGTCGCGGAAGAACGTGTAGAACGATTGTACGCGCTCCATGAGTACCGAGAGGTTGAACGACATGGGCTTGCCTTCCAGCGCGGGCGGATTCTGCAAGTCGTTGCCGAAGCCGCGCTCCCAGAAGAAGATGCAGTCGCGTGTCTCTGCCGACCGTTTCCAGCACCACTGTGAGGTGTCGGCCTCAAGATTCATCTTTTGCAGGTCTTCGGGAATGAAAATCTTCTTTTGTGCGCTGGCACTGACCGTCATGGTCAGTGCCAGCAGTGTCAGTGCCCATTTTCTCATAGCTTAACCTTCTTTCCGTTTACAATGTAGATGCCGTGCTGACGGGGGGCGGCCACTTTCTGGCCTGTCAGCGTGTAGATGCCCTGGCGGTCGGCCGGCTGCTTGTCGGCAGTCACGCCCTCGATGCCCACGGTCTCGTCGTAGTCGGTAGACACCAGCTCGGCATGCGCCGCTCCCTCCTGGATATGGATATTGAAAACGAAGCGGGCCACGGCGTAGCTGGCGGCATCCGGGCGGTAGCGCAGTGCCTGGCTGACGGTGAACTCATCGCCTGCCTTGCAGCGCCCGGGGTACTGGCCGATGTTGAAGGTGAAGCCCGTGGCGCTGAACTCGCTGTAGACGCGTGCGCCGGCATCTCCGTAGGAGACTGGTGCGCCCGTGGCGTTAAACCAGTGGCCGTAGCCGTTGGCCGTAGAGCCACTCTCGTAGAGGCTGCCTGTCGATGCGTTGGCGGCGTAGAACATAATGCGGTTGCGGTTCAGCGAGGGGCCGTAGTTCTGCATCTTGCCGGAGACATCGGCGGGATTCAGCTGGAACGCCGTTCCCAGCATGCCTAACGCCTGGCCGCTCACGTTAACGGCGCAGCCTGAGTAGGCTTGGGCATCGGCGGGGAAATAGACATCATAGGTGAAGGTGACATCGGCCACGGGGCGGCCGTCGAGTGTCGGGGCTACGTAGACGGTGGCACGCGAGCCAATGTCAGTGCCTTCAAGCTCGAAGCGGTAGGGCCACTGCTCGGCGTTGTCGGCCTTCTCTGTCCATTTGTGCTGTATGTAGCGCTTGGGGGCAGGCGAGACAATGAGCCACAGGCGGTCGACACCCTCGGGCACGGTGAGGCTGACATCTTCAGTCACTTCCTTTGCCCCCTGGCAGTAGACATTGTCTTCGCTGAAATACTGGCGTGTGCCGTCTTTCATCAGTGCCACATAGCCCAGGCGGAAGCCGCGCGAGGTGGCAATGGAGTTGCGGATGTAGGTGGTGCGGCTTGACTTGGCCCACTGGGTCTCGCCGTTCATCTCCTCTGCCGGGTCGGCCTCAAGCAGCGGGCTGGCCGTCTCGAGGGCGGTGAAGTGGGTGGTCACCTGCGTTCCGGCGGCCGGCACTTGCAGCGGAATCACGTTGAAGCCCGTTGACTGCGGGCAGCTGGCCAGTGCCACCTGGTAGCTGTGGTCGCCGGTCATCACGCAACGGTAGGTGAAGTCGCCTATATAGGGCTCGCGGTATGGGCCGCAGGCGCTGAAGTCAAACGTAGCGCAGTGGGCGGCATAGTCGTAGTAGAGGCGGTACAAGTCCTCAACGCTCAGTTCCTTCAGCTCCATGAGTGCCTGGTTGAAGTCTGAGGCTCCCTTCATGGGCTGCCGCCACACTTGTGCCACGGCGGTTATGTCGTTGTAAAGGTCGCAGAGATAGTAGTGCAGCCAGTAGCTCTGGTAGCGGTGCCATTCGTGCGTGAACGCCATGTTGTGGCTGTTGCGGAACACGCCGATGCTCTGCTCATACATCAGCTCGGGATATGACTGTGCAGCCTGCCACTGCGCGGTCTGCTCCCAGATGGTCTGGCCGTTGCCTATGTTCAGGTGGAAGCCTGTGCCGATGGTGGTGGAACTGAAATGGCTGTTGCCGGAAGCATCGGAATAGCACATGTACTGGAACGAGTGGCCCACTTCGTGCGCCACGCTGTGGCCAACGGGCTTGCAGGCCGATGGGCCCAGCCAGAGGGCGGACACCTCAAAGTCGTAGCCGCCGCCGTAGCACACCCAGTCGCGGGTGTGGTTGAGCAGCACCATTACCTTGTAGTTGCGCAGATTGGTGGCGGCGGGGTCTACAAATCCCAGCTGGTTAATCTCCAGCTCATAGAAAGCCTCGCACTTCTTCAGCAAATCCTGTTCGTCGACACGGAAGGGCTCTGGCGACTTTGAGGGCAGTGTGTTGCCGTAGTATTTGTCCCAAAGCACAATGACATTGTCTGACTCCACCGAGCGTGACCTTGACCATGTGTACTTGTTGTCGGGGTCTTCGTCGGCGTAGAGCAGCGTGTCAGTCCGTGCGGCGCGCCACTCGTCTGGAATGTACAGTTTCTTTTGGGCCATAGCCTTGTTTGCCGCTCCGCACCAGGGCGCGGGGGCAAGGCACGTTGTGAGTAGCAAGAACGGCAGTAGATGCTTCTTCAAAAAGTTGTTCATTTTCATGTTCTGTTTATTAGTTAATCTCGGTATGTCTTTTATTTACTATAACTACTTATTCCTGTTTTTATTGTACTTTCCACTCTAATACGCCGCCAGACTGCCCTTCTTGCAGCTGCGCCACGATTTTAAGCTCCTGTGTCTTCACGGGTTTGAAGTCAACGGAGTTGTAGCAGTCTTTGCTCACGCCGTAGGGCGAGTGCTGCTCCACTTCCTGCCAGCTGCCATCGGCCGCCTTGTAGTAGAGCTGCCATGAGGCCGGCGTGCGGAAATCGCCATCGTAATGGTCGAAGTCGAGCCAGTAGACCTGCACGTTGCTGACCGTGTAGGGCTGGTCGAACTTGTAGCTGATGCTCTCTTTCGACCCGCGTTTCAGCCACCAGTAGTGGTAGGGCTTCGAGGTGTCAGACGAGCGCTTCGGCTCCCACTGGTCGTTCACGCCGCCCGCCCACGAGTCGGTGGGCGCTGTCTCCGGCGCATCGTTCTGTATGGGGCCGCGGTTTGAGAATGTCTGTGCCTTCGAGGCGATAGTCGGCAGCGGAGTGGCCACGGCGGCGGTAGGCGTGTTGGCTATCCACACCTCCATGGGCTGCGGCCCGCGGTTGTTCCACGTGGAGTAGGGGATGGCGCGGAAGTTCACATCAGTAGTCTCGCCGCTCTGCTCCACCCGCTTGGCTTGCCCTTCGAGTATCACCACGCCGTTCAGCAGGCTCTTCTCGAAACGTGCCGTAATGGCGGCGCTGTTGAGGATATACTTGTTGAACACCTTCTGGTCGGGCTGGTCGTTGCCTTCCAGGCAGTAGACCACGGGGCCGCGCTCCAGGCAGACTTTGCCCCGCAGGTCTTCCGCGTTGTCATTGGCCGTGATACGGCGCACTTCCATCGGCAGGTTCAGCTCAATCACATCGCCCTTCTTCCACTGCCGGCTGATGGTGATGTAGTCCTGCGCTTCTGCCGCCAGCGGCTGGCCGTTTACGCTGACAGTGTAGGCTTTAGCCGGCTCAAGATAGGAGTAGAGATTGTTACTCGTGGGGCTGCCCTTGAGCCATGAGGGCAGGCGCAGCCTGATGGCAAACTTGCCGCCGCCTTTCCTCACTTTAATCTGTATTCTGCCATCCCATGGGTAGTCAGTGGTCTGTTCCAGCTCCACCTTTCCCACGTTGGCAGTGCCCTGGGCGTAGAGATTCACATAGATGTCGCGCCCCTGCCGGGCATAGACATAGCCCGGCACGGAAGCCACGAAGCGGGTGACGTTGCCGGGGCAGCAGGCACAGCCAAACCACGCCTGCCGCTCATGCTCGCCATCACTCTCCAGCGGATTGTCATAGAAAAAACGGTCGCCCGACAGGCTGACACCGCTCAGCACGTTGTTGTAGAGCGCCCGCTCCACGATATCCATGTATTCCGACTGGCCTGTGGCCAGGAACATGCGGTAGTTCCAGTAGACGTTGGCAATGGCGGCGCAGGTCTCGCAGTAGGCTGTGTGCGAGTTCAGTTCGTAGTTCGGCCCGAAGCCTTCGCCCTGGGCGCGGCTGCCGATGCCGCCCGTGATAAAGAGTTTCTTCGTTGACATGTTCTGCCAGATGCGCTGCAAAGCCTGCTGATAGGCTTCATCGCCTGTCAGTGCGGCCACATCGGCCACGCCGCTGTACAGATAGCCTGCCCGCACGGCATGCCCCACAATCTCCGTCTGTTGCAGAATGGGGATATGGTCTTGCGAGTACTCGCTGGGCTGGTGACCGTCTGTGCAGCGCCCCGTTTCGTCTACGAAATACTTGGCACCTTCCAGGTATTTCCTGTCGCCCGTGACCTTGTAGAGCTTGCAGAGCGCCATCTCGATGATGGGGTGGCCGCCCGGCCGGTGAATCTGCCCTTCGGCCGGGCCGAAAGTCTTGCAGATGAGGTCGGCATTCTTGATGGCCACGTTCAGCAGTGACCGCTTGCCCGTGGCGCGGTAGTGCGCCACGGCACTCTCAATGAGGTGTCCGCTGTTGTACAGTTCGTGCGAGTTGATTTTCTCCCACTTCGACCGCCCCCACCAGCCCGACAGCCGATAGCACTTGTTGGTGACACAGGTGGTCAGATAGCCGTCAGGCTCCTGTGCCAGTGCTATCAGGTTGATGACAGAGTCCAGATAGTGGTCGAGCTGCTTATCGTATTTCGCGGTCAGGGCGTACGAAGCCCCCTCAATCACTTTGTACGGGTCAGTGTCATCAAACGAGAAGTCGCCCTGATGCTCCTTGACCGTAGTCACCATGTTACCGTTGTTGGCGGCGGCCAGCGCAAAGTTGTCAAACCGCCCGCTCTTCTCGCATTCGCGGAAGGCGGAGGGTATGCTGACCGTGCGGTTGACCTCGATGCGCGGGGCCCAGAAGCCATCGTTCAGGTGTACCTGGTTGAAGGGCACTTCCTGAATCTCTTCGGCCCGGGTGGCGGCTCCGGCAGCCGACACGGCCGCCAAGCCTGCTAAAATCAGTGAAATTGTTTTCTCTCTCATGTCAGCGTTTGCCTTTTAGGTTTTCTGCTGCAAAGTAACGACAAAAACGGCAGGCAACGTGTTACGATTGTCCAAGAGAATAGAAAAATAGTCCATGCCGACTGAAAATATTGTCGGTTGGATGATTTTTTTAATCTGTTTAGACGGATTTTATAGACTGTTTCCGAATTTATTTTGTACCTTTGCGGCATCAACAAGCGAAAACGAAGGAATGAAACCTCTGAAACTATTGGCACTAACTGCAACCCTGCTGTTTTGCGGCGCACTTTCTGCGAAAGACTTTCATGTGAAATCGCCCAACGGCCGCCTTTCCGCCGTTGTCAGCGATGGTGCTGACGGCATACGGCTGTCTGTTCTGCTCGATGGAGCCACTTTGGTGGCGCCCTCTTCGGTCGGGCTGACCTTAGCCGATGGCCAGACCATCGGCGGCAAGGCTGCGCTCCGCGCCCCCCGCAAGACGCGGGTCAGCGACACGGGCGCTGCGCTGTTCTACCGGCAGAGCCGGGTCGAAACGACCGCCAACCAGCTCGACTTCCGCCTGGCGGCAGGCTTCGGGCTGCAGGTCAGGGCATACGATGAGGGCGTAGCCTACCGTTTCTACACCACTCGCAAGGGTGAGACCGTTATCCGTAGCGAGCAGGCCGACTTTGTGTTCCCCGCAGGTGCCAAGGGCTGGCTGGCCTACACCACCAACGCCGAGAAGCCCTTTGCCATGGCGTTCCAGAACACGTTCCACGAGACCGCACTGGCCGCCGCCAGCCCGCTGCCCGCCTTTCTGCCGGCAACCGTGCAGCCCGGCGACAGCCCGGTCAAGGTGACACTGCTGGAGAGTGACCTGCGCAGCTACCCCGGCATGTTTGTCAAGGCTGACGGCAACAGGCTCTCGGCCACGTTCCCCCCTTACCCAAAGAAGATGGACTACTACCGCTGGCGCGGCATGTCTTACGTCAGCGAGACCGAGGACTACATAGCCAAGACCAGCGGCGCGCGCACCTATCCGTGGCGTGTGCTGGCTGTCAGCGAGCAAGACACGCAGATGCCCACCAACAACCTGGTCTACACGCTGGCTACGCCCAATGTCATTGGCGATGTGGCGTGGATAAAGCCCGGCAAGGTGGCGTGGGACTGGTGGCACGACTGGAACTTGAAGGGCGTTGACTTCGAGGCGGGCATTAATACCGCCACTTACAAGTATTACATAGACTTCGCCGCCAAGTACGGCCTGGGCTATATCGTGCTTGACGAGGGCTGGTACGACTCGAACAAGGGCGACCTGATGAATCCCATTCCCGCCCTTGACCTGCAGCAGATAGTAGACTACGGCCGGCAGAAGGGTGTGGGCGTTGTTCTCTGGACTGTGTTCAACGTGCTTGACGAGCATCTGGAGGAAGCCTGCGAGAAGTATGCCGCCATGGGCATCAAGGGCTTCAAGGTCGACTTCATGGACCGCAACGACCAGACGGCGGTCGAGATGGCCGAGCGCATAGCCGCCATGTGCGCCCTGCACGAGCTGTTTCTCGACTACCACGGCTATTTCGCACCCACGGGCATGAGCCGCACCTACCCCAATATCCTGAACTACGAAGGCGTGTTCGGCATGGAGGAGGCCCGCTGGGCCAAGCCCGAGACCGACATGCCGCTCTACGATGTAACGTTCCCCTTCATCCGCATGATGGCGGGCAGCGTTGACTTCACGCCCGGCGCCATGCGCAACGGCACGAAGGAGAACTGGGTGGTCTGCTACCAGAATCCCGTGTCCATGGGCACTCGCTGCCACCAGGCAGCCTGCTACGTGGTACACGACTCGCCGTTTACCATGCTCAGCGATGCGCCTACGAACTACGAGCCTGAGCCTGACTACACCCGCTTCATTGCCCGCATTCCCGATGTGTGGGATGAGACCCGCGTGTTGCAGGGCGAGCTGGGCCGGTATATCGTGACCGCCCGCCGGAAGGGCACTACGTGGTACGTGGGCGGACAGACCAACTGGGATGGGCGCATTGTCGGGCTGCCCCTCTCGTTCCTGGGCGATGGCGACTATCAGGGCTGTCTGCTGACCGACGGTATCAATGCCAACCACAACGCCGAGGACTACCGCCTGGCCCGCGCGACCTACCACAGCGACGACACACTGATTATAAACATGGCTTCGGGCGGCGGCTTCGTGCTGGAGTTCAGGAAATAAGACCAACTGTTGAACACTCAAAACAAATTGTTACACTGATATGAAAAAACTCTTTATCCTTTCGCTGACGGCAGCCGTGGCGCTGCCCATGTCGGCTGCAAAGCAACAGCAGCAGAGCGCTGGCTACCCCATTACGCCCGTGCCCTTCACTGCGGTAAAAGTAACCCCCGGCACGTTCTGGGGACAGCGGCTGGAGGCCAGCCGCAACGTAACCGTGCCCCTGGCTTTCTCGAAGTGCGAGAGCGAGGGCCGCTACAAGAACTTTGAGAACGCCGCCGCCCACCTGGCCGACCCCTCGAAGGTGTTCAAGGTGAACGGCGTGGGCTATTCCTTCGACGACACCGACCCCTACAAGACCATTGAGGGTGCTTCGTATCTGCTGCAGACCTATCCCGACAAGAAGCTGCGCCACTATGTCGACTCAGTCATTGACATTATAGCCACGGCACAGGAGGCTGACGGCTATCTCTACACCGCCCGCACGCAGAATCCCGGCAACCCGCACCACTGGGCCGGCCCCAGGCGCTGGGTGAAGGAAGAGGACCTGAGCCACGAGCTTTACAACCTGGGCCACATGGTCGAGGGCGCCATTGCCCACTACCAGGCCACCGGCTCGCGCAAGTTCCTTGACATTGCCATACGCTACGCCGACGTGGTGTGCAAGGAGGTGGGCCCCAACCCCGGACAGGCATGCGTAGTGCCCGGACACCAGATAGCCGAGATGGCGCTGGCCAAGCTCTATCTGGTCACCGGCGACAAGAAGTATCTGGATGAGGCCAAGTTCTTCCTCGACTACCGCGGCAAGACCACCATTGTGCATGACTACTCGCAGGCACACAAGCCCGTGGTCGACCAGGATGAGGCCGTAGGCCACGCCGTGCGCGCCGCCTACATGTATGCCGGCATGGCCGACGTGGCTGCGCTGACGGGCGACTCGGCCTATATCAAGGCCATCGACCGCATCTGGGACAACATTGTGTTCAAGAAGCTCTACATCACCGGCGGCATTGGCGCCACGGCCTCGGGCGAGGCTTTCGGCCCCAACTACTACCTGCCCAACATGTCGGCCTACTGCGAGACCTGCGCCGCCATTGGCAATGTCTACGTGAACTACCGCCTGTTCCTGCTCCACGGCCTCTCGAAATACTACGATGTGCTGGAGCGCACACTCTACAACGGCCTCATCTCGGGTGTCTCGCTCGACGGCGGCGGCTTCTTCTACCCCAACGTGCTGGAGTCCATGGGCGAGCGCCAGCGCCAGGCGTGGTTTGGCTGCGCCTGCTGCCCCTCTAACATCTGCCGCTTCATTCCCTCGCTGCCGGGCTACATCTACGCCGTGAAGGACCGCGATGTCTATGTCAACCTGTTCCTCTCGAACAAGAGTACGCTCAGCGTGGGCGGCAAGAAGCTGGAACTCTCGCAGACGACCGACTACCCCTGGAACGGCGACATTACCATCAGTGTCGACCAGAACGCCGCCGGCCAGTTTGCCATGAAGCTGCGCATTCCCGGCTGGGTGAAAGGCCAGGTAGTGCCCTCTGACCTCTATAGCTACACCGACAACAAGCGCCTGCAGGCCACCTGCACGGTCAACGGACAGACCGTGGCCGTGACACCCGGCGAAGACGGCTATCTGACCATCAGCCGCAAGTGGAAGAAGGGCGACAAGATTCAGCTGCACTTCGACATGGAGCCGCGCACCGTGCGCGCCAATGAGAAGGTGGAGGCCGACCGCGGCATGGTGTCCATAGAGCGCGGCCCAATCGTCTACTGCGCCGAGGCCGTGGACAACAACTTCGACATCATGTCGGCCCTGGTCAACCAGCAGCCGCAGTTCGAGGTGCTGAACGCCCAGGATTTCCGCATTAAGGCCGACGATGGCGAGCATACCTACAAGCTGACCAAGCTGGTTACCGATGCGCAGACACTGAAGTTCGACAAGCAGGGCCGCCTGGCCGCCGAGAACGTGCGCCTGACCCTGATACCCTACTACGCATGGTGCCACCGCGACCGCGGCAACATGAAGGTGTGGCTCGCGCAAGACCTGCGCGCCACCCGCCCGCAAGAGCCGCCCACGCTGGCTTCGCAGAGCAAGATAGGCTCCAGCATGCGCCTGCCCTCGCTGAGCAGCATCAACGACCGACTGGTGCCGAAAGACGGCGACGACCGCTCAATCCCCTACACCCACTGGTGGCCCAAGCAGGGCTCTACGGAGTGGATTAGCTACACCTTCCCCGAGGCAGCCACCGTGCAGTCAAGCACCGTCTACTGGTTTGACGACCAGCCCTGGCAGGGCTGCAAGGTGCCCGACAGCTGGTGTCTCTACTACCAGGACGAGCAGGGCGAGTGGCAGCCTGTCAGCAATCCCGATGCCTACCCCGTGGCGAAGGGCGCACCCTGCACGGTGAACTTCGACCCCGTGAAGACCAAGGCGCTCAAGCTCGAGGTGAATATCAACAAGGACAAGTCGGCCGGCATCTTCGAGTGGTCAGTCAGATAAATAAGTCTGACTTCACACCTCCGCCATGCCTTATCTTTGCTTCGCGTGCGCGTGCGTATATAGTAGGCATACAAACTGAACACCCTGCACCCTCAACACCCCCGACACCCCGAATCTGAGCATCGGGTGTGGGGATGGGTGCAGGGCGTTTTTGATGCCCAACACCCAAAATTGTATAGATGCCCATTGAAAATCAGACACTTATGAGCGCTGGGTGTCGGGGGTGTTGAGGGTGCAGGGTATTCAGTTTGTATGCCTACTATATATACGCGCGAGAGATTTTCGCCGCAGGTTCAGCTGGATTTGCAATCCAGCTGGAGTGAGTATAAGGATTTGCCGCTCGGCTTTGCCGCTTGCCTAAGCAAGAATCCGCTTAACGAATTCCTATTTTTAACATTTGCGGCAAAA
>JAFLSH010000056.1 GCA_022511055.1 Prevotella sp.
TCAAATCAAACTGGTAGACTTTTTCTTCTGGTTGGATTTGTTCAAGGAAAGCTATTTTTTTCTTTAGCTGTTGTAAAAATATCGTATTTCCCTGAAACACAAGCATAAAGCACCATAAAATTACACTTTTCCAAGGTGTTTTTGCCGCATTTTTTACACTTTTCCAAGATTTTGAATGTAATTTCCATGCTCATTCGCCACTGTTCAACCGAATTTGCCCTATATACGCGCATGCGCAAAGGATGCATCTTTGTACCAAAAAAATATATTTTCTTTACGGCAGAATCTCAGGAATTACGTTGAGTTTAATGTCTTTGATATATACAGTATGTGTATCGTTGACATAGTCTATGCTCAACGTGATGTCGCGTGGGTCTATGTTCTCATCGTCAATCAGAAAAAGAGATTTGTCTATGACTATCGTGTCTTGCTCTGTCTTCAGTGGTTTGCTGACCTTTGTGTCGCCATACATATAGGTGGCGAGCAGATAATGTTTGTCATCTATCTGTAGGCTGCTCATGTCGAAAACAATTTTGATGGGTACAAGCAGGTCGTAGCTATCGAGAAACGTATTCTCCAAACGATCATAAACAGACACACCGTCGTCACCTCCATCATGCGTGTAAGTGCCCCGCTGGTCGGTCAGGATTTTGTAGATGCTCTTCTTCTCCGGCTGTGCTGTGCGTTTCACCATGAGATATTCGTCAAGGGTTTCCATGTTGATAATCTGCATGGCCTGCTTTTCCTTGCTCCACGTCACCTCTTGCCGACCATAAAAAATGTTGCCTACTTTTGCCGGCTTGTTGTCGATAAGTATGCCGGGCGAATTGACAAATAGAATTTTGTATTTGTCGGTGGGCTTGAACACTGCTTGAGCCTGTGCCGAGATAAGGGCAAGCAGCAGTAGCTTAATAAGTACGAGTTTCTTCATTGTCATGATTTCATAAGTTGTTTTGACTAATGGTTTGATTTCATGTTCGCATAGGTCTCCATCAGGGAGAACACAAAGGTTGGTAGCCATGCGCCATAGACAATGTGCCAAGGCAACAGATAGGCCAGCACGGCAATGGAAAAGAAGATGAAGCCCGGCTTGAACAGGCAGAGAATCACTCGGAGCCATGTCTGAGACACTTGTTGAGACTGCGTCTCATCTCTGACAACAAACAGTGCCATGACAAAATACACAAGCCCCACAAACAGATAGAACAACAAGTGCCACGTCAGCACATGGTCGCCACGCAGCAAGGCATAGTAGGCATTCAGGCAGATGATGCTGCCAGGCTGCGGGCCAAGATAGGTTTCGTGAACGTCAGTCTTAAAATCGCCAATGACCACAATTTTGTCCTTGATACGGTCGGCTACGGGTATCAGCGTGTCACGCTCCAGCAAGTCTATGCCCAGCTGGTAGATTTTTACTTTCTGCCGCTGGTCGTCTACCCTCTCAACCCTGTCAGTCACTCTGACTGGCATCCAAAGCGAGAGGCCAGAACGGCAGAGCCTGCCCGCATCCGCATACCAGCAGAAGTGGCGGTGAATGTCGTGCCCCGTCAGTTCCTGATACATGCGGAGTGGCATAGAGGGTTGTCCATTATGGAGCAGCTGGTAGTGGGAAAAGTCTGTGTCGAACCAAGTAGTGGTGTATTGGGCATAACAGGCTTTGCTGTGCAATATAGTATCGGCCAGTTTTTCTTCCTCGCCTACGGGAATGACAATACGCTCCATGCTGGCAATGGCATGAAAGAGCAAAGAGTCATAACAAGTCTTTTCATCTTGCTCGAAAATAACATCCAGCATGATGTATTTATAGTTGTTGGCCTGTTGAGCTATCTGAAGGAATTTCAACAGTTTGCCACGGTCGGTAATGACCGCCTGCCCAAGCGGCATAGAGAGCGAGTCGTAATAGTCAACCAGCTGCTTGTCATAACTGACATTGATGAGCAGGGCATCGTCGGGAATGCTGTCACGGTTGGTGTACAACATCTCTTTCGCCTTGTCGAAATACTTCAGTATATTCATCTCGTCAGGCAGCGGAAACGCCATGTTACCCAGTAGATAGTCGCCCGCCAGCAATGATGCACTAATAGCGGCGGCAATAGCATACTGGCGGCAGGTGGAATGGGTCAGGACTTCATGCAGCTTTCTGAGAAAGGCGATAGACAGGTTAAACAACTTACGCAGGCAGGCTTTTATCACCAACAGCCCGCCGAAGGCTATGGCAACAGCCCCCCTACAGGGTGTTGACAGAGGTAAAACCTCCATCTCCAGCCTGTAAAAAGCTAACCATTTGCGAAAGATGCCCAATGCTTCCTGATTTTGTTATCGCTCACACAAAATAGTCTTTACTTCCTTTCCCCGGCACTCTGGCATGGTTTTACCCAACTTGCCACGTGAATAGGTTGGGTCGGCCACTACGAACTTACGCCCGTTGACATTGATATAATCACCATTAACCTGCTCACTATTAAAACAGACAGCAGTTGCCAGATGGCCTGGATAGTAGACTAAAACGACATCAAGGTCAAGCAAATCGCGAATCAAACGCGAGAGCAGAATAGCATGGTCTTCACAGTCGCTACCTGGATAATACAGGGTCTCCTCGGCAAAGTTTGCACGGTCTATGCAGTTCCACATCTGGCTGTCGTACATATAAGGCAGCCCAATCCCCGTGTCACGCTTGCCGTACACATCCTCCGGGTCAGGCTGTAGCAGGCTCAGCAGCCAGTTGACTGCTTGAGGTTTAGGCAGGTTAGCCAACTTTTCGCGGAGTTTGGGATAGAGGCTTTCCCGCATCTCAGGGCTGGCAGGCGCATTAGCATAATATGCCCAGCGGGTCATCATGTTGCCGTCTTTGCATGAAGCAGGGTAGTGGAGATAGAAGTCAATGAGATTCTTGTTTACTACAGAGGTGATTGACAACGGATAAGAAGCTGCCGATATTTGGCGGGGTTGGGAATTGTTCTTGGCCAACCGCGGTATGCGGTCGATGCTCAGTGTCATGTGGCGCTCGCCGGCCATGCCAAAGCTGCAGATGTCCACATGACTGGCCTGGCACCCGTCAAGTAGATAATAGAGCTTACCATTTACAGAAGAGGCCCGACAATCGTAAGGATTCTCAATCAGTCGTGTCAGCAAGTGCAGCTTCTTGTCTGTAGGTGTAAGGCAAAAGCGCACCTCGTAACCTGACTGCTGGAACAGTACGCCATGCAACAAAACAGCTTCGTTGGTTCCCTTGCCACAGATTTCCTCGGCCAGCTTTTCCAGCATCTGGTAATAGGCCCAGTCGCAGAGATTATAGGCTTCGCGCAGTTTTAGACAGTCGTGGAAAACATTGTTGTTGATAGTGTCTGCCAGTGTCCGAAAGCCCTTGGCCATGCTCTTCTCGTTTGAGCCCGCCAACTTGAAGTTCTTCAGTTTGCCCCAGCGCACTTTCATGGGCGTTCCATAGAATGTGAATGTGGAATAGGGCTCGGGTGTCTGGTTTTCAAGTATGGGCTTGACTGGCTCCGGCTGGGGCTGTGGCACTTCAGGCTTGACCTGAATCACCGTAGCTTTTATCTCCTGCGCCTTTTGTTGGTCGTCATCACGCTCGTCACGAACAACGGGCTCCAGCTCTTTCTCTTCAGGCCGTTTGAGAGGCTCGTTCAGGCTGACCGACTGCCATTTCCGCTCCATATAGCTCGCAAACTCCTGATTCTTCCGGCTTCGGTATTCGTTGAATTCCCGGCGCTTCCGCTCAGCATAGTCATTGAACTGGTTTGACCTCCTTGTCGTATAATCTTGGATTTCTTTATCCTTTTGCTGCCTGTACTTATCAAAGGCACTTTGTCCTATTGCCGCATTGGGCAACAGGACAAAGATACCACCTATAAGTGCTGTTACAAGATGTTTCTGCATGGTTTACAATTTATTTATGTTCTTCGTTATAGATTTCCTTTACCTCCTTATCGTTCAGACAACGCCGATAAACACGAACATTGTCTACAATCATCGGGTCGGCCGTCATGCTAATTTGTCCATCAGCATTACCGCCAATTTGCATTTTAGTACCTTTACATTGTACTTGGCCTCCCGATTGAGTATCCATCAAAACTCCATCTATATAGAATTTTATCATATTAGTAGAATTAGCAGCTGTAATAGTAAACAAATGCCAACCACTACTTTGGAAACTTGTCATTGAAATGGCAAAACTTGCTGTTGACCAGTCATAACCAAACGAAGTACCATATTGATAATTTATGTTATCAGCACTATTGACATAAATTGATGGTGTAACAATGTTTGTTCCATTCAATGAAGAAAATAGCATGCCTTGCCCAAAGTCCTTTACCCACATGCTGACCGTAACATTCACACTGTCTGCACAGGCGAAGGTTGGGATATTAACAAAATCTCCTTTCCTCAGCTTTAAAGCATACCCGGACTTATTTGGCGTATCCGTAACAAACTCAGGATTACCATTTGTCACGCCATTACAGTTTTTCACGGAATGGTCTTGTATAATCTGGGTTGCCGAACTTGAAGCACCCTCATCGAAAGTATAGTAAAGCACTAAGTCGCGAGTCAGATTAACACCTTTTCCCGTTCCGTCTGTTGTTTCATCTTCCAGTTCACAAGCTGTAAAGCACAGGGAGCAGGCAAACAATAGCAATATGGTGCGTATAGAATTGTTATTTTTCATCATTTTTTCGTGTTATTAGTTATTTCTCTGCATTATAAATGGTAGTAATCTCATCGGAACTTAATGCTGTTCCATGTATGCGAACATTATCTACATACATCGCATCAGTGTCTTCAGATCCAATAGTAACACTCGTTCCTTGACTTGCAGCATCTGAGCAAGTCTGCGTGTCAACATTGACTCCATCAATATAGAGCAAAACTATATTTGATGCATTCTTAACAACAGTTATTAAATGCCAACCTCCCTCTTGGTATTTAGTCATCTCAGTGCTAAATGCTGCTGAAGCCCAGTTATACCAACCACTATTCCCATACGACATTCGAAATTTGTCGTCTGAATCTATCGCTAATGTGGGGGAAAGCATGCTTGTACCTTTTAATGTTTGGTATAAGCAACCTTGTCCAAAATCTTTTACCCACATACTGATAGAATATGCTAATTTACCTTCAACCATGTTTTGCGGTATAGTGATATATTGGCCTTTTTTTAGTCGAATAGAATATCCTGTTCCATTATTACCCGTGCTAAACTCTGGCGTACCATTCAATTGGCCGTTATACAAAGAAGGATCTGCCACATTGGTCGCAGTCTTTCCGTCATTGAAAGTGTAGTAAGCTAATAAGCCTCGTGTTACAACAATATCGTCTGTATTTCCACTTCCATTACCGTTTCCATTTCCGCCTTGGTTGTCATCACCACCACTTTGGCCTGGGTCAGTATTCACGCTATTTGAGATATTGATGCTAACGGTGTACGAGTTGTTACCAACGTTCACTGTCAGCTGGCCACTACGGTTTGAAGTAATGCTGCTGCGGTCTTTTACATGAACACTGACTACCTGGGTGCTTTTGGCAGCCACATTACCGCTGGTGGGTGACACCTCAATATAGTCAGGTGTGTTTGATACGGAATAGGTTAACGCTTGGTTGTTATTGTTTTTGATAGTAAAAGACAACTGCTCTACACCTTGTCCAAACGAAAGGGTGATAGGCGATATTTCCACGTCAGCACCACTCTTTTCCAGCTGAAAGTCACAGTTTACAGTTTGCCCTGCATACACCGTAATCTGTTTGGTTGTCGGTTGGTAGGTGTTGGCAGACACTTGGATAGAATAAGTGCCTGGCTCCAGATTTGCAAACTCATACCTTCCATCACTACCTGTAGTCTTGGTTAACCCTTTTGAGTTGATGGTCACTGTCGCCCCTGCTATGGCAACATTGGCATTGGTGTAGTCACTGACAAGGCCGATAATGGTTCCTGTCATCACTTCTTCTTCCTTTGCACAACTTGTAGCAATTATGCTCGCACAAAGGCAGCATACGAGTGCGTAGATTGTCTGTTTCATCTTTTTTCGGAATTGTAAATTGTTTCTATTTCTTGTTCGTTTAGTCTCCTATTTCTGTAAACGCGGAAATTATCTATAACTATTTTTGTTGCATTGAGCTTTGGTCCATAGTTACCCGTTGTCATCATCTCGCCACCAAGAATAAACTTGGTGCATGAATTGTAGCTCTCATAGCCACCGCCTTTTTCTGTTTCTGTTAATACATCTGTGTAAACCCCGTCAATATATAAACGGGTTGTAATGGTATAATAACTTGTTTTATTATAATCGGATACTAAGGTAATCATGTGCCAGCCATCTAATGCATTATGCGTAAAATTCTGTATATCACTATCTGAGTATTTGTAATAAATATTATAGTTATTACCAACAAACTTCAACATTCCATTTTCTACAGACAGAAGAAACGCCGCCTTGCTGTCCGTGCTGCGAACAGCATGGAACACATGACCATCATATAGGTCTTTTACCCAAAACGAGATGCTCATTTCCTGTTGGTCAACTAAAGCATTAGGAACAGAAAACATGGCAGATGCTGTTGCGGGAATATTCAAGGCTTTAGTTCCATTATAGCTGTCAACATAAGTCGTTCCGACTCCAGTACCAGATAGTTCTGTATCGGTAATGTCTTTCGTGTTGTTTTCAAAAGTAAAATAAGCATATAGTCCATTTGGAACGGCAATGCTATTACTGTTGTTGTCGCCATTACTGTCTCCATTGTTGTCATCTTGTAAGTTGTTCCCTTCATATTTCGCAATGCTTACACTAACAACATACGTATTGTTCCCAATAGTGATTGTTAACGCTCCAGTACGGAATTCTGCAACTTCCTTGCGGTCATTTATCTTAACACTTACCTCCACTTTACTGCGCGCAGCCAGCTTACCCTCAGCAGGGTTGACTGTCAAGATGTCAAGGTCACTACTAATTTTGTAGGTCAATTCTTGGCTATGCCCGCTTGTCATTGTGAATGTTAGAAGTTCTGTATCTTTGTCAAACGTGAGTGTTTTGGGAGAAATGGTTATGTCAGTACTCGTATCGTTATAAGCATCTACACTGATACTGATAATATATGAATCGTTACCAATATTTACTTTAAGTTGGCCATTACGATTAGTCGTGATATTGCTGCGGTCTTTTATTTTCACACTGACAGCCTGAGTACTCTTTGCAGCAGCCGTTCCGCTGGCAGGTGATACTTCTACATATTCTGGTACGTCTGAAATGGAATAATTCAGTGACTGGTTGCTGTTATTCTTTATGGAGAATGACAGCTGGTCCACATCTTGTCCAAATGTTAGTGTCACAGGCGATATTTCCACATTTGCGCTTGCTTTCTCCAACTGGAAATCACAATTGACACTTTGGCCTGCATATACTGTAACTTGCTTTGTAGTGGCTTGGTAATTGTTAGCAGATACGGCAATAGAGTACGTTCCCGGCTCCAATTCAGTAAACTCAAAACGACCGTCACTGCCAGTAGTTTTGGTCAAGCCTTTCGAATTGATAGTTACCGTTGCTCCTGCTATAGCTGCATTTGCATTGGTATAGTCACTTACAAACCCTTTGATGCTGCCTGTCATCACTTCTTCTTCCTTAGCACAGCATATAAGTAATATGGCACAAAGGCTTATCGTAAGTATCGAAACAAATCTCTTCATATCACATGTGTCTGATTGATATTTTTAGAAATTATATGTTAACGAAACGCCTCCGGCATTCGGAGTTACTATCGGGTGCATTGACAGATAGTTTGCCTTTCCCGGCTTTACAACAATTTTTCTGGCACCCTTTGTAGCCGCAGCATCAATGATGTTATATACCCATAGTGCCGCAGCGGCACCTATGCACACATTACGCGCTGTTTCCCAGTTGTTGGCTTTTGTGTTATATTTCTGTGCAAACTGTGGTTGTTCTTTCATCATGTTCTTATAGTCAGCGCGCTCATTTTCGCAGAACAGCGCCCCAACACCACATGCGGCAACACCGGCCAGCATACAGATACCTTTTATTGTACTCCCCTTATAGAATTGGCCTAAGCCTGGTATGACAGACATCAGTGCAGGGGCTGCGCCATAACTGGTCGTCTTATAAGTATGGTCAAATACCACGTTGTCGCTGATGCCAACCATGTATAGGGTATGTAATTTCAGTTGGCCATGGTCATGCTCTATATATTCATCAACAGGGTATGCCTGTAGGCGATACTGCTGGCCAGAAATCTCTTTTTCGATAATGATATTGTCAGTGATTGTTTCCCGCATATCACCATCCACGATTTTTTGTTCAATTTTTTGGCGATTTCCTGATTTCACTTTCATATCTACCGCTCTGCGCAGTTGCTCATTTTGTGCCAACAATGTCACGGATTCCATACGTGCGCTGCTGATATCTGAGCCATACGCTACTATCTCAATAAAACAATAGGTATTGTTCAGCTCTTTCGGCGTGTTGCCAACCCATTTTGGTCTGACAGCAAATGATGTCAGGCATACGCATGACATCATTGCTGTCAATAAAAGAATTCGTAGATGTTTCATCTTTTATTGTGCTGCTCCTTTTTTTAGCTCGTTCTCTATCACCTGCTGGAAATCCTTAAAATATGATTGCATTTTCTCTCTGGCCGAATCAGGCACACGTTGTTGCAAAGTCGGCATGGCTTTCTCAGCCAGTTTTCTTGTAATATCTTCAATCGATCCGTCATACTCCAAGCAAACGAAGATGGTGTACTGGCGGTTCTTACCATAGAACTTTTCCAGCTTAACAACCTTTGTATTAGCAATGATATTGCTGGAAAAAGTCATGTTGTTAAGGTCGTTTTGCTGGCCTTCGTCTGTAGCATTCATACCGTCAGTGTCGCCCCCAGCATATTGGTTAATTCTGACAACCATAGTTCGAGTCGCATTTTGAACTGCCACATCAATTGCTTTGGATAAAGCAGTACGTGCATTATCCTCTGCCAGCTGACGGGCAACACTTTCGCTTGCACTTACCCCTTTACCAGAAGCCCGTTTTTCAGGCGCTTCCATCGCGTAACGCTCAGATTCGGTTAGCTCCAATTTAGTACCATACGGATTCTCCATCTCTGCTTTTGAGGCCTGCGGTAATTTCTTTGAAGACCCGCAGGAAGCAAAAACCAACACAGCCATAGCTAATTGTGCTAAACATACAATCTTCTTCATTTTTATAATCCTTTTTCATGTCCTGTGGCTCACAAACAAGACTTACTTACATTTTCTTACCTTAGGTACGTAACACGAAAACGTGAGAGCCAATTACAAACTGTAAGTACGTTTTCTATGATTATACCTGTCCTTCCTTTATCTCATGTGAGAAAAAGAACGGGACAAAATTAACAAAAAAAAGAAAAACGGCAAAATTTTTTAACAGAAAAAGCATATCACCAAATTATCCTTTAACTTTTCTTTAAGATTTATCGTACTTATAACAAAACAAATTCAACAGTGAAAGAAAGTCATTCTCCGTTGAATTTGTCTTGAAAAGTGGTGTATAGTATGATTGTTATAAACCGCAATTAAGGGGTAAAACTTGACATGACTATGTTTTAATTAAAAGAAACATTTACTTGTCTGTCGGCTGGTCGCTTTTCGGCTTCTTGCCCTTTCCGCCGCGGCCACGACCTTTGGAGCGGCCGTTGCGCTTGCCGCCGCCGCGACTGTGCCAGCGGCCATTGCGGCTGTTTGAGCGTTTCTTCTCGCGTGGGGTATAGGCCGGCCCTTCGCCAAGCGCTTCCGGCAGGGGGCGCTTCTCAACCTCTTTGCCCAGGAAATGCTCAATGGACTGGAAACGGCTGATGTCTTTCTCTGACACAAAGGTGATGGCCACGCCATCGCGGTCGGCACGGGCAGTGCGCCCGATGCGGTGAACATAGTCCTCGGCATCGTGGGGTACATCGTAGTTGATAACCGTGCGAATGTCATCAATGTCGATACCGCGGCTGACAATGTCAGTGGCCACAAGCACGTCTACATGGCCGGCCTTGAACTCCAGCATTACGTTGTCGCGCTCGCTCTGCTCCAGGTCGGAGTGCATCTCGGCGCAGTTCACCTTCATGCTCTTCAGCTGGCGGGTAATTTCCTTCACCCTTTCTTTCTTGCCCGAGAAAATGATAACGCGCTGCAAGTCGCCCGCTTTGAACAGGTCGTTGATAATCTTGAGCTTCTGATAGTCGTAGCAGACGTATGCCGACTGCTGAATCTTTTCCGCGGGCTTCGACACGGCAATCTTGATTTCCATGGGGTCGCTGAGCAGGGAGACGGCCAGCTGGCGTATCTTCTGCGGCATGGTGGCCGAGAACATGATGCGCTGGCACGACTGCGGCAACTCGTTGACAATCTTCATAATATCGTCAGCGAAACCCATGTCGAGCATGCGGTCAGCCTCGTCAAGTACAAAGAACGAGCAGCGCGAGAGGTCGAGGTTGCCCATCCTCAGGTGGCTGATAAGGCGGCCGGGCGTGGCAATAATCACATCGGCACCGAGCTTCATGCCCCGCGCCTCCTGGGCATAGCGCGTACCGTCGTTGCCGCCGTAGACAGCTACGGAAGACACATCGTTGAGGTAGTAGCCAAAGCCTTGCATGGCCTGGTCTATCTGCTGCGCCAGCTCGCGGGTAGGTGACATGATGACACAGTTGATGGCATCGTTGGGGAAACCGCCATCGTCGAGCATCGACAGAATGGGGAGCAGATAGGCGGCGGTCTTGCCGGTGCCCGTCTGGGCTACGCCAAGCACATCGCGGCCGTTGAGTATCTCAGGAATACAGCGTTCCTGTATGGGTGTCATATCCTCGAAGTGCATGTCGTAGAGGGCATCGAGAATGTTGTCGTTCAGGTAAGTCTCTTCAAATATCATTGTAATGTCTTTGTAATCGTGTTAAAACATGAAAAGTTAATTGGGTGCCTGCCTGTAGCAGAAGTAGGCAATGACAACGAAAATGATGTTAGGAATCCATGCTGCCATCATCGGGGGCGTGTCTGCCTGAATGGCAAAGGTGGCCGACACGGTCTGCAACATGATGTATGAGAACGAGAGAGCCAGGCCGATGCCTAAATACTTGCCCATGCCACCCTTGCGCTTGCGAGCCGAGAGTGACACGCCAATGATTGTCAGTATGAACGAAGCAAACGAAGTGGCTATGCGCTTGTGGAACTCCACCTCGTACTGCACCACGTTCTGCGAGCCGCGCTCTTGCTGCTTTGAGATGTATTGCAGCAGTTCGGGCGATGTGAAGGTCTCCTGCTGGCCAGTGGAGTAGACCAGGTCCATCGGCTCCATCATAATGAGCGTGTCAATGCGGCTGCCTGAGGTTATCTCTTCCCTCAGCCCCTTGAGGGTGCGTATCTTGTAGTTCTGAGCCTTCCAGTGGAAACGGGAGTCGGAGATGGTGTCGTACTGGATAGTCGAAGCCGTCATGTGGCTGACAAGTTTCTTGTTCTCAAACTTGTCGAGCGAAAAGCCCCAGCCCATCTTGGTGCGGTCGTCATATTGCTGCATATAGGCTATGACCCCTTGCCCCACCTGAAGCTGCACATTCTGGGCAGAGGTGACCTTCTTGGTGTTCTTATACTGGTTTTCAAAGTTCAGCCGGGTGACATTGCCGCGTGGAATGACCATTGAGCCAAGGTAGAAGTTCACCAAGGCAATGAGTGCCGCTGAAATCATGTAGGGGCGCATGATTCGCTTGAAGCTAACGCCGGCCGCCAGCATGGCAATGATTTCGGAATTGCCGGCCAACTTCGAGGTAAAGAAGATGACTGCAATGAAGACAAAGAGGGGCGAGAACAAGTTCGAGAAATATGGCACGAAATTGGCGTAATAGTCAAAGACTATGGCCTTCAGCGGGGCGTTGTAGGCGGTGAACTTGGCCAGATTCTCATTGACATCGAAGACAATGGCAATGGAGATAATCAGGATAATGGAATAGATGTAGGTGCCAATGAACTTCGAAATGATATAGCGGTCAATGCGCTTCAGGTAGTGGAAGGGATTCAGGTACTTCAACCAGCCCAGCCACCGCCGCAGAAAACGGCATAGGCACTGCCAGCCGCGGCTCAGTCTTCTAAGGCGGCGGTAGCGCTTAACGTGGTGTCTTATCTGCTCGAAGTCTTTCATCTTTTCGCTTCTTTTCTCGTCTTTACAATATAGTTAGCGGCGCTGGCCCAGCTGGTCGATAACCGAGCGCTTCCATTGGGTGAAGTCGCCGGCAATGATATGTTGCCGGGCATCGCCAACAAGGCGCAGGTAGAATGCCAGGTTGTGAATGGAGGCTATTTGCAGGGCCAGCAGCTCCTGAGCCTTGAACAAGTGGTGCAGATATGCCTTTGAATAGGTCTGGTCCACCAGACAGCCGGTCGGGTCAATGGGGCTGAAGTCCTGTTCCCACTTCTTGTTGCGCAT
>JAFLSH010000057.1 GCA_022511055.1 Prevotella sp.
TTCTTGAACTGAACGGTGGCCTTCTGATTCTCACCTGTACCCTCAATGCGCACGACAGTTCCCACTCCGAAGCGCTGGTGTTCAATGACACTGCCCTCATGCAAATCGGCGTTTGCGCCATCCGTACCGCTCACGGGGCGGAGAGACGACACAGGCTTGAATCTGCCGCCAGAGGCAATCTGAAGATTGCGCTTGAACTGGTCGGAAAACGGGTCGACAGGAGGCTCTGCCTGCCTGGGTGCAACGATGCGGGGCTTCGGGTCGGCACGGAACTGCGTGGCCACGGGCTGGGGATTCTGCATCCAGTCTCTGCCGCGGCTGGTCGTCTCGCCGTATTGCCTGACAAACTTGTGCGAAGTGTCATCGCGCTCAGAAATAACTTGAATCAGAGAAGGGTCGAAGTCTTTGATAAACCTCGAAGGGGTGTCATACTCCATCCGGCCGTAGCGGAAGCGATTCTGGGCACAGGTCATGATACAATGCTTCTCTGCGCGGGTGATGGCCACATACAGCAACCGCCTTTCCTCCTCCAGCTCGCGCATGGAGTTGGTACACATGGGAGAGGGGAAAATGTTCTCTTCCAGCCCAACGACAAACACGGTCGGGAACTCCAGGCCCTTGGCCGAATGAATCGTCATCAGCGTCACCTTGTCGTTCTCGTCGCCCTCGTCGCTGTCCAAGTCGGTCAGCAGCGCCACTTCCTGTAAGAAGTCGGGCAGATAGACCTGGTCGCCCAGGTCTTCTTCGCGCCGCCCCTCAACAAAGTCCTGTATGCCGTTGAGGAACTCTTCCAGGTTTTCCTGTCGCGAGATGTCCTCCGGGTTGCGCCCGCTGTAGATGTCGCGGCTGATGCCGCTGCTCATGATAATGTCGTGCCCTAACTGATAGGCATCCTCGGTTGCAACCCTGTCGCGCCAGCCCTGTATCAAGTCCCTGAAGTGCTGGAGCTTGGTCATGGTGGCCTTGCTCACGTCAAGCGGAAAAAGAATCGGCTCGGAAATCACTTTCCAGAGGCTCACGCCGTAGCCGGTTGCGGCCTGCACCACCTTGTCGAGTGTCGTGCTGCCGATGCCGCGTGTGGGATAGTTCACAATGCGCTTGAAGGCTTCCTCGTCGTCGGGGTTTGCCACGAGCCGGAAATAGGCAATGACATCCTTGATTTCCTTTCGCTGATAGAAGGAGAGCCCGCCGTATATCCTATAGGGTATGCCGTCCTTGCGCATCTGCTCTTCGAAGCTGCGGCTTTGGGAGTTCGTGCGATAGAGAATGGCAAAGTCGCTGTAGCTGCAATGGTCTTGCCGCTTGATGCGCCTGATGTCCTGACAGACTATCAGCGCCTCTTCCTTGTCTGAATAGGCAGGCTTCAGCATCAGCCGCTCGCCCTGCTCGTTCCGGCTGTAGACATCCTTGGGTATCTGCCGCTCGTTCTTCCGAATCAGCGAGTTGGCAGCCTGCACAATCATCTGGGTTGAGCGGTAGTTCTGCTCTAACTTAAAGAGCTGCGCATTGTCGTATATATTTCTGAAATTCAGTATATTGTCTATGTTTGCTCCACGAAAGCTGTATATGCTCTGCGCATCATCGCCAACAACGCAGACACGCTGCCGGTCGCGCGTCAGCTGGGTGACAATGGACTGCTGGGCAAAGTTGGTGTCCTGATACTCGTCGACCAGCACATAGTGGAATCTCTCCACGTATTTCTGCCGCACATCCTCGTGCTGCTGGAACAGCTGGTAGGTCTGCACCAGCAGGTCGTCGAAATCCATGGCGTTAGCCTGCCGGCAGCGCTCGGCATATCTCTGGTATATCTGCGCAATGCTGGGCCTTTTCATTTGCGCATCGTCTGCCGCCCATGCGCTGTCAGCATACTGGTGAGCCAGAATCAGGTGGTTTTTGGCCATCGAAATGCGGTCGGCCACAGAGGAAGCCTTATAGACCTTGTCGTCAAGCCCCATCTCCTTGATGATAGTCTTCACCAGCGAGCGCGCGTCTGTCTGGTCGTAGATGGTGAAGTTTGAGAGGAATCCCAACTTGTCTGCCTCTGCCTTCAGTATGCGCAAGAAGACAGAGTGGAAGGTCCCCATCTGCAAATAGCGGGTCTGGTCGCCACCAACCAGTCGGGCTATGCGCTCCTTCATTTCGCGTGCGGCCTTGTTGGTGAACGTCAGTGCCAGAATCTGCCATGGCTGCAGCCCCTGTTGCAGCAGATAGGCAATCTTGTAAGTCAAGACACGCGTCTTGCCAGACCCTGCGCCGGCAATGACAAGCGAAGGGCCGTCGCAGAACAGCACGGCCTCGCGCTGGCTCTCATTCAGTTGGGCTAACAATTCCTTGTTTTCCATTCTTTTGTCTTCTTTTTATCTGGCAAAGGTACGCAAAATAATTGGATTTTGCCTCTTTTTTTCAACAAAAGGCCAAACTTTCAGCCAGAAATTTGGAGTAATTCACAAATTATTCGTAACTTTGTACGCAAAAAGCATCAATACTTATCACTAATCATGTTCAGCAAAGATACCTATGTTCGGCGCAGGGCCGAACTGAAAAGACTGGTCGGCGAAGGCATCATTGTGCTTTTCGGCAACAATGAGGCACCGGCCAACTACCCCGCAAACGGCTATTCACCTTTCCGCCAGGATTCGTCGTTCCTCTATTACTTTGGGCAGCACAGAGACGGGCTGGTGGGTGTCATAGACGTTGATAATGACGTGGAAATGCTCATTGGCGATGATATTGACATCGAAGATATTGTCTGGATGGGGTTTGTGCCCTCGGTCAGCCACTTGGCAGCCGAGGTGGGCATCAGCCAGACGGCACCGATGAAAGAACTGAAGAACATCTGCGAGCGCGCCCAGAAAGGGCAGCGCAAGGTACACTATCTCCCACCCTATCGGCACGACACGAAAATCCAGATAATGGATTTGCTGGGCATCCACCCTTCGCAACAGAAAGAGGCGGCCTCGCTCACCCTCATAAAAGCAGTTGTCAAGCAGCGCTCAACCAAAGAGCCGCAGGAAATCGAAGCCATCGAGCGCGCCTGCCATGTCGGCTACCTGATGCACACCACCGCCCAGCGCACCATCAAGCCCGGACTTACGGAGCGCTATGTCGGCGGCCAGGTAGATGGCATCGCCCGCTCCATGGCACAGGGTGTCTCGTTTGCAACCATCTTCACGCAGCACGGCGAAATCATGCACGGCTCGCCGTCTGATGCGCCGCTGGAAGCCGGCCGGCTGGCGCTTTGCGATGCAGGCTGCGAGTTAGACGACTACTGCTCAGACCACACGCGCACCATGCCCGTGTCAGGCAAGTTCACCCAGCGCCAGCTGGAAATCTACTCCATCGTAGAGGCATGCCATGACTATGTGCTTGAAGTGGCGAAGCCGGGTGTCAAATATGCTGATGTGCATTTCGCGGTCTGCCGGCTGATGGCTCAGAAGCTGAAGGAGTTAGGGCTGATGAAGGGCGATGTAGACGAAGCTGTACGCGCAGGCGCACACGCCATGTTCCTGCCTCACGGACTTGGCCACATGTTAGGCATGGATGTTCATGACATGGAGGGATTAGGCCAAATCTATGTTGGTTTTGACGAAGAGACCCGCCCCAACCTCGAGCAATTCGGCACCAACTGCCTGCGCATGGGCCGGCGGCTGGAAGAGGGCTTTGTGGTGAGTGATGAGCCGGGCATATACTTCATTCCCCATCTCATTGACCTGTGGCGCAAGGAACAGCACTGCGCAGAGTTCCTGAACTTCGACCTGCTGGAGCAGTACAAGGATTTTGGCGGCATCCGCATCGAAGACGACTTGCTCATCACCAATGATGGCTGTCGCTTCATGGGCTCGGAGCGAATACCATACCACCCGAAGGAAATAGAAGAACTTATGGAAAATAATAACAACTAAACTCAGAAGAAAAAAGCAATGAAAAAAATCACAATGCTTGCCCTGATGGCCTTAGTAGCCATCAGTGCATCTGCCGCAAAGAAGAAGGCACCCGAGAAGAACTCGAACAAACCCGTGTTCACCATCATTAAGGAAAACCCCATTACAAGCATCAAGGACCAGAACCGCTCAGGCACGTGCTGGGATTATTCGACCCTGTCGTTCTTTGAGTCGGAAATCCTCAAGGCTACCGGCAAGACCTATGACCTCTGCGAGAGCTTTGTCGCCAACAAGACCTACATGGAGCGCGCCATTCAGGTCGTGCGCTTCCATGGCGACTGCCAATTCGCACAGGGCGGCTCTGCCGAAGACCCCCTGGCCGTGATGAAAAAATATGGCATCTGCCCTGAAGAGGCCATGCCGTTCCCCGGCTCGCTCTACGGAGACTCGCTGAACAACTACGGAGAATTCTTCTCGGTGATGGAGCCATACGTGAATGCCGTGGCCAGGAGTTCTGCAAAGAAAATCAGCAACCAGTGGAAAGTGGGCTTGCAGGGCATTCTGGATGCCTACCTGGGCAAGTGTCCTGAGAAGTTCGTCTACGAAGGAAAAGAGTACACCCCGAAGACCTTTGTCAACAGCCTCGGCATCAATCTTGATGACTATGTCAGCATCACCAGCTACACGCACCACCCCTTCTACACCACATTTGCCGTTGAGGTGCAAGACAACTGGCGCTTCCCGCAGAGCTACAATGTGCCGATGAACGAGATGATGCAGATTATAGACAATGCCGTCGAGCAAGGCTATACCATCGCCTGGGGCGGTGATGTGTCAGAAGAGGGCTTCACCCGCCAGGGACTGGCTTATGCCATCGACTCAAAGAGAGCCGAAAGCCTGGCTGGCAGCGATATGGCTCGCTGGCTGAAACTGTCAGCAGAGAAGAAGCGCAACATCATCGACTCGCTTGGCTGCACAGTGCCGGAGATTGTGCCGACACAGGAGCTGCGCCAGGAGCGCTTCGACAACTGGGAACTGACAGACGACCACGGTATGCTGATTTTCGGTATTGCAAAAGACCAGAACGGCAAAGAGTACTACATGGTGAAGAACTCATGGGGTGAGACTGGAGCCTACAAGGGCATCTGGTATATGACAAAGAACTACATTGCTGCTAACACCATGGACTTCATGATTAACAAGAATGCCATTCCCGCTGACATCCGCAAGAAGTTAGGCATCTAAATCAATAGCAGTCATCAAAAAAAGAGGGTCTTTAGTTCACCGGCCAATGCCGGTAGACTAAAGGCTCTCTTTTTTCGCCAGAAAAAAATGCAAAAGCCGCATTCATACAGGGCGAGCGTAAGATTTATCCCTCCGCAAAACGACACATTCGGGGGAAGCCGCAAGCCGCGCGAATGCCATAACGTCACATGTCACATTGTAACGTTGTAACACCTGACAGGTTATATTTTCTTTGTTACCCATCACTTTTTCAGATTTTTTTTGTACCTTTGCAAACGAACAACCGAATGGCATGTTTTTTGCTACATAATCAGAAACATTAACTATTATGAAAGAAGAAGATATCAACAAGGAGAACGAGGAGCTGACTGACAAACAGGCAGACCTTGAGGAAAATAGTGAAGTCAACGCAGAAGCCGCAGACGAGAGCGTTGAGGAGAAAGACCCGTTAGACGTAGCGTTAGAGGAGATTGCCGACCTGAAGGACAAGTATCTGCGCTCGGTGGCAGAGTTTGACAACTACCGCAAAAGAACGCTGAAAGAGCGGACTGAACTCATCCTGAACGGGGGCGAGAAGGTGATTTCTGCCATTTTGCCTGTCATCGATGACATGGAAAGAGCCATTGAGAACGGTGCAAAGACAGACGACCCGCAAGTGCTGAGGGAAGGCATGGAGCTGATTTACCACAAGCTGTTCAAGGTGATGGAGGCACAGGGCGTAACAGAGATTGCTACTGCTGATGCAGACTTCGACACCGATGTACACGAGGCAGTAGCCATGGTGCCCGGCGGCGAAGACAAGAAAGGCAAGGTCATCGACTGCCTGCAAAAAGGATATAAGCTGAACGAGAAAGTAATTCGCCACGCCAAAGTGGCAGTTGGACAATAACAAATGGCACAAAAAAGAGACTATTACGAGGTGCTTGGCATAAGCAAGTCAGCATCTGAGGAAGAAATCAAGAAAGCCTATCGCCGGATAGCCATCAAATACCACCCTGACCGCAACCCCGGCGACAAGAAGGCTGAGGAGATGTTCAAGGAGGCCGCGGAGGCGTATAACGTGCTGCATGACCCGCAGAAGCGCCAGCGGTATGACAGCTTCGGCTTCTCTAGTCCGTTTGGCGGTGAGGGCGGCTTTGACGATTTCGGCGCAACGTCTATGAATATGGATGACATATTCTCCATGTTCGGCGACATCTTCGGGGGGCGCGGCTTCGGTGGTTTTGGCGGCGGGGCAGGTGGCGCGCGCCGTAAACAGCAGCATCGCGGCAGTGACCTCCGGCTGAAGGTGAAACTGACCCTTGAGGAAATCAACACTGGAGTCACCAAGAAATTCAAGGTGCGCAAGGACATTCCCTGCCAGCACTGCCAGGGCTCCGGCGCAGAACCGGGAAGCGACCGCGAGCAGTGCGCAACATGCCACGGCTCAGGCGTTATCACCCACACCACCCAAAGCATCTTTGGCATGATGCAGACACAAGGCGTGTGCCCCACGTGTTCGGGCGAGGGCACTATCATCAAGAACAAATGCCAGCATTGCGGCGGCACGGGTGTCGTCAAAGGCGAAGAAGTGGTGGAGATTAACATCCCCGCAGGCGTGGCAGAGGGCATGGTCGTTAATGTGCCAGGAAAGGGAAACGCAGGCCAGCGCAATGGTGTAAGCGGCGACATACAAGTGTTCATCGAGGAAGAAAACGACACGTTCATAAGAGACGGTAACGATATTATCTACAACCTGTTACTTGACTTCCCTACAGCAGTACTTGGCGGAGAAGTAGAGATACCGACCATAGAAGGGTCGAAGCTGAGAATCAAGATTGAAAATGGCACTCAGCCTGGCAAGACCCTGCGTCTGAGAGGCAAGGGTCTGCCCGCCGTTCAAGGCTATGGCAGCGGCAAAGGAGACCTGGTTGTAAACATCAGCGTCTATGTGCCAAAGACCCTTAGCCGCGAAGAAAAGGAAGCCATACAGAAGTTCCAGCAGAGCGACAACTTCAAAGGCGACCGCCAGACACGCGACACCATATTCCAACGTTTCAAAAACTATTTCAGCTGACAAACTTAGACCGATATGAACTACGAGGAGACATGTGATTACTTGTTCAACAAGACCGCAAACTTTGAGAGCCAAGGACAACAAGGCTACAAGCCAGGACTTGAGACCATGGAGAAGCTCGATGAGCATTTCGGGCATCCGCACCAGAAGTTCAAGTCCATACACATTGCAGGCACTAACGGAAAAGGGTCTGTGAGCCACATGTTGGCCGCCCAGCTGCAAGTCTGTGGCTACAAGGTCGGGCTATATACCTCGCCTCATATTATGGACTATGCGGAAAGAATCCGTGTGAACGGCCACCCCATAGCTCACGACTACGTTGTCAACTTTGTGGAGCAAGAGAAGAACTTCATAGAGCAGTTAGAGCCAACCTTCTTTGAGATTACAACCGCGCTGGCGTTCAAGTATTTTGCCGAGAACGATGTAGACATTGCCGTCATTGAAACAGGCTTGGGCGGCCGGCTTGACTCCACCAACATCATCACACCGCTTTTGTCTATCATTACCACCGTGGCGTACGACCACACTGACCTGCTCGGCGGCACTTTGGAACAAATAGCCGTAGAGAAAGGCGGCATCATCAAGAAAAACGTGCCTGTCATCATCGGCGATGACAAGAAAGAGACACGAACCGTGTTTGAAGCCCTGGCAAACGATGTGAGCGCGCCTATCACTTTTGTCATGGATGAGAGTGACATAGTCAGCCACCAACCTCTCCCTGAAGGCGGAATAGAGTACACAACGAAGCACCAGACCCATTTTGTGTGTGAACTGTCTGGCGACTATCAGGTAAGAAATGTAGATACCACGCTGCATGCCATACTGGCACTCATGAAAATGGGCTATCTGTGCGATTGCACGATAGAGAGCAACATTCCGCTCATCAATCAGGAAATGAACGATGCGTTCATGAATGTCTGCAAGATAACTGGACTGCAAGGCCGCTGGCAGGTAATCAGCACCCAGCCAAAGGTGGTATGCGACACTGGCCACAACCCGGAAGCGTGGACCTATTTGAGCAAGCAACTGGAAGCGCAGGACTGCCAGCAGCTGCATATTGTCTTCGGAATGGTTGACGACAAAGACATCTATACTGTCATGTCCATGCTGCCGCAAAAGGCAACATATTATTTTACCAAGGCCAGCACCAAGCGAGCCATGTCCGAACAGTCCATCATGCTCTTCGGGCAGCAATTCGGATTGCAAGGCTCTGCTTATCCCACTGTGGAAGAGGCATATAAGGCAGCCAGGGAGGCTGCTGCCGACAGCGATTTCATCTTCATTGGTGGTAGCTCATACGTGGTCGCAGATTTCCTGAAAACCTGCAATTAGAGACTTTTAACACTTCCTTAAACGTTTTTTGGGGTGTTTCATTCGTTTGTTTGCCATATTTTTTGTTACTTTGCAGCAAAACTATAAACTAAAAAACAATCAATATGGCAAACACGACAGAAAATGCGAATCTCTGTGGCCTGAAAAGAGAAGATTTTCAGACCACTATCAACGGTAAGAAAACAGATTTGTACGTCTTGCGCAACCGCAAGGGGTACGAAGTCGCCATCACTAACTACGGTGGCGCAATCTGTGCAATCATGGTGCCTGACAAGAACGGCAAAGTGGCTAACGTCATTCAGGGGCATGACAACATTCAGGATGTCATCAACTCCCCGGAGCCATTCCTGTCAACACTGATAGGCCGCTATGGCAACCGTATATGTAAGGGAAAGTTTCAGCTGAACGACAAGGAGTATCAGTTGGCAATCAATAACGGCCCCAATGCGCTGCATGGCGGCCCGACAGGCTTTCATGCCCGCGTCTGGGATGCAAAGCAGATGGGGCCCCGCTCCCTCGCGCTGACCTACACGTCTGCCTATGGCGAGGAAGGTTTTACGGGCGAATGCAAAATAACGGTTGAGTTTACATTCACAGACCTGAACGAGTTAGTCTTGGAGTATCTTGCAACTACAAACAAGAAGACCGTCATCAACCTGACTCACCATGCCTTCTTCTCACTGTCTGGCATTGCCAATCCTACCCCGACTATTGAGAATCAGGTTTGCGAGATTAATGCCGATTTCTATATCCCCATTGACGAGACTTCTATTCCTACGGGAGAAATTCTCAAGGTGGCCGACACCCCATTCGATTTCCGGGTTCCCAAGCCTGTGGGTCAGGATATTGATGCTGATAATGAGCAGATTAAGAATGGTGCCGGTTACGACCACTGCTTCGTTCTCAACAAGCGGGAAGAAGGCGAACTCAGCTTTGCTGCCAAACTGACAGAGCCGCAGAGCGGCCGCACCCTGGAAGTTTTCACCACAGAGCCAGGCATGCAGGTCTATAGTGACAACTGGGCCGACGGTTACAGCGGACAGAACGGTGCTACATTCCCCCGCAGGAGTGCCATCTGCTTCGAGTGTCAGCACTTCCCTGACAGTCCTAACCGCCCCTACTTCCCCAGTGTCATTCTGCGCCCGGGTGAGCAATACAAGCAAAAGACCATCTTCCGTTTCGGTGTTGCCGAGTAATGGCGGAAAAATACTGTTCAATGAGTAAAAACTAACAAATCATAATAAAAGTTATGCCACAAAAACAAACTCCGAACTACATGTTCGCGTTAATTGTTGTGTTCATCGTGTGCTTCCTCATCGGATTCATCACCACCATGAACAACTCTATGATTGCTTTCTGCTCGGAAGCATTCAACCTGACAGCCCAGCAAGGACAGTACGTCAATACAGCCTTCTATGGTGCTTATCTGTTAGCTATTCCGTTTGCCATGCTTATGAGCAAGATTGGCTACAAAGGAACGCTGATTCTCGGCTTGGCTGTTGCTGGTGTTGGTTTTGTCATCAACTCATTTGGCATCAATGCCGCTATTGCCGCCAATGCAAATGTCTACATCGTGTTCCTACTCTCCATGTGCCTTGTAGCCATGGGTGTCGTGATGTTGCAGAATGTGGCAAACCCATACGTCATGGTGCTTGGGTCGCCTGAGAAGGGTGCTTTCCGCATGACACTGTCGCAAGCCTTGAACTCTGTAGCTACAACCGTGGCTCCGCTGTTCATTACCTATGTAATCATTAACGGCAAGACACCGGCCCCGGAGTATGTGCCAGGCCCGTTCATGGGACTTGGCATCTTCACTATCATCATTTGCCTGATTCTGGTGTTCCTGAAGCTGCCAAAGATTGACGAAGGCGCACAGGCAGAAGAAGCTGGTGGCGAGAAGAAACAGTACAAGTCGAGCGTATTCAAATACACACATGTCTGGCTGGGGGCTCTCGGTATCTTCATGTACATGGGTGTCGAGATTGGCGTTCCTTCCATGCTGCCCTATCGCTTCCAGCTGCTGCACCCGGAAATGGACTCTGCCGCACTGGCAGCCCTGGCCACAACCTATCTGGCTTACTATTGGGGTGGTATGATGGTTGGTCGTTTCGTGGGTGCTGGTATTCTCACGAAGTTTGAGCCGCGCAAGCTGCTTACTGCCTGCCTCTGCCTCGGTGCAGCCTGCATTGCGTTGTCGCTGATTCTTGCCAGCTCAATGGCAGGTGTCTGGTGCATGCTTGCTGCCGGTCTGTTCCACTCTGTCATGTGGCCTCTCATTTTCAATCTGGGTCTGCAAGAGCTTGGGCCTCACACCAAGGCAGCTACGGGTGTCATCAACACTGGTGTGATTGGCGCAGCTATCTTGATGCCTGTCATGGGTACAATGGTCGATGCCATGGGTGTTATCATTGCTATGTGCTTCATGTTCGTGTTCTATGCCTACATCATCTGGTTCTGCAACTGGGGAAGCAAGATTGGCATTAGCGTAAAGTAAGAAACAAACAAAATTATAACTCACAAATTTAGAAGAATTATTATGGATATTGAATTCGTAAGAAGCCGTTTCATCAAGCATTTTGATGGTAAGACAGGAAATATTTATCACTCTCCTGGTCGTATTAACCTGATTGGTGAACACACCGACTACAATGGTGGTTTTGTGTTCCCTGGGGCAGTTGACAAAGGTATCATGGCGGAAATGCGCGCTAACGACACGGAAGACACCGTAATGGCATACGCCATCGACCTGAAAGACCGCGTAGACTTCAAGTTGAGCGATCCCGATGGGCCACGCGCTTCCTGGGCTCGCTACATTTATGGCATTGCGCTGGAAATGAAGAAGCTCGGCGTACCCGTAAAAGGCTTTAACATTGCCTTTGCCGGCGATGTGCCCCTTGGTGCCGGTATGTCTTCAAGCGCAGCAATGGAGAGTTGCTTTGCCTGCGGCCTGAACGACATCTTTGGTGAGAACAAGGTAAGCCAGTGGGATATGGTATTGGCAGGTCAGGCCACAGAACACAACTATTGCGGTGTCAACTGCGGCATCATGGACCAATTCGCCTCTGTCTTCGGCAAGGCAGGCTGTCTGATGCGCTTAGACTGCCGCTCGCGCGAGTTCGAGTATTTCCCCTTCAAGCCCGATGGCTATCGTCTGGTGCTGCTTGACTCTGTCGTTAAGCACCAGCTGGCAGGCTCTCCTTACAACGACCGCCGCAATTCGTGCGAGAATGTTGTGAAGCACATTCAGGCTAAGCACCCAGAGGGCAAATACGAAACTCTTCGTGACTGCACATGGGAACAGCTTGACGAAGTGCGCGAAGAGGTCGGCGAGGAAGACTACAAGCGTGCTAAGTTCGTACTCGGCGAAAAAGACCGTGTCTTGGCTGTCTGCGATGCCCTGAACGAAGGCGACTACGAGAAGGTTGGCGAACTGATGTATCAGACCCACGCCGGTCTTTCAAAAGACTATGAAGTCAGCTGCGAAGAACTGGACTACCTCAACGACCTTGCCAAAGAAAATGGCGTGACAGGCTCTCGTATCATGGGTGGCGGTTTTGGCGGCTGCACAATAAACCTGGTACGCAACGACCTCTACTCCAAGTTTGTTGCTGATGCAAAGGCGAAGTTCAACGCTAAGTACGGTCACGAGCCCAAAGTCTACGATGTTGTCATTGGCGATGGCTCTCGTAAATTGTGCTAATCCGCTATAACTTACCCGCCTTGACTTAGTTTTCATTCTACGAAATGAATTGAGATAAGCACTCGTTTAGAATATCCCTTGTAACAATTTTTGCTATTCCACTACTTGTGAAGGCATCTTTGTTACAAGGGATATTTTCATTTTACACCCCCTCTGCGAGATACATTAAAAACAGAATAATGTTAATTCGTTGTAAAAAGGAGGGGATTGGCGAACAATCGGTGGCGGATATGA
>JAFLSH010000058.1:0-9102 GCA_022511055.1 Prevotella sp.
CTGAGATTGGAATCCTAAAGTGTAGAAAATAACATGAAAACGGCCAAAATCATGTATAGTTGGGGATGCTGAGGAATGTACTATACATGGCTTAACTAATTGGATGTCAGTGAAGTATGGCGGATTGTGTATAGTTGGGGCGTTTTCCCGAAACTTTTGTGCGCGAGGAGTTAATTTTGGGAGATGGTTTTGGGGAGGGAGTAGGTGTAGTAGGTATGGTAGGCATACACTTACGCGAAAGCGCAGGGGCGCTTTCGCGTAAATGTATTGGTGACGCATTGATGAGGCCAGGAGCGCTTGCGGTCGCTGGCTTCGCTGCTGTCGGTTACTGCTGCTTTTTCAGCAGGTCGCGGATTTCGGCCAGTAGCTCTTCCTGGGTGGGGCCGGCGGGTGCTGCTGGTGCCTCGGGCTCTTCCTTCTTCCTGTTGAGCTTGTTGATGCCCTTGAGCATGAGGAAGATGCAGAAGGCAACGATGATGAAGTCGACGGTGTTCTGGATGAATGTGCCGTACTTGACGTCGGCCTCGCCGATGGTAACTGACAGGCTGGTGAAGTCGATGCCGCCGATGATTGTGCCGATGAGAGGCATGAGGATGTCGTCGACCAGTGAACTGATGATTTTCCCGAATGCGCCGCCGATGATGACACCGACTGCCATGTCCATCACATTGCCCTTGACGGCAAACTCTTTGAATTCCTTAATTAATCCCATATACCTAATTTTTTTGTTCCCCTCAGGGTGAGAGGGTGGGGGCTGAAAGCCGCCCGTTGTTATTAATGTTAATTGTTTCTTCGTGCTGATGCTCCGCCGGGGCCTTTGCCGCTTTCTTGCCTATGAGGCGTGTTTTGTAATCTGCATCTTGCAATCTACTGAGGAGAGTGCCGTATTTTGGCAGGTGCGAAACCCTCGTGGAGTATTTTTAATTTTATTAAGACTGAAATTTGATGCAAATTTAGGAATTTTTTCGTAACTTTGCATCCGAAAAGAGAAAAAAGTGCCGTAAAGGTGCAAAAAAAGACAGATAATTAGGTATAACCCCATTAAAATAACAAGTTAAAATGACAAAAGTAGCTATTAACGGCTTTGGCCGTATCGGTCGCCTCGCTTTCCGTCAGATGTTCGAGGCAGAAGGTTATGAAGTAGTAGCAATCAACGACTTGACCAGCCCCACAATGCTGGCTCACCTGCTGAAGTATGACACCGCTCAGGGCGGTTTCGCCGGCAAGTTCGGTGAGGGCAAGCACACTGTTGAGGCCACAGAGAACTCAATCATCGTTGATGGCAAGGAGATTACTATCTATGCAAAGCCAAACGCAGCCGAGCTGCCTTGGGGTGAGCTGGGTGTTGACGTTGTGCTGGAGTGTACTGGTTTCTACACCTCAAAGGAGAAGGCTTCTGCTCACATCCAGGCTGGTGCCAAGAAGGTTGTGATTTCGGCTCCTGCCGGCAACGACCTGCCCACCATCGTTTACAACGTGAACCACAAGACGCTGACTCCCGCCGACACTGTTATCTCGGCTGCTTCTTGCACCACCAACTGCTTGGCTCCTATGGCTGACGCTCTGAACAAGTACGCTCCCATCGGCAGCGGTATCATGTCTACCATCCACGCTTACACTGGCGACCAGATGATTCTCGACGGTCCTCAGCGCAAGGGTGACCTGCGCCGCAGCCGCGCCGGTGCGCAGAACATCGTTCCCAACTCAACGGGTGCTGCCAAGGCTATCGGCCTGGTTATCCCTGAGCTGAACGGCAAGCTGATTGGCTCTGCACAGCGCGTTCCCACTCCCACTGGCTCAACCACTATCCTGGTTGCTGTTGTGAAGGGTAAGGACATCACGAAGGAAGGTATCAACGCTGCCATGAAGGCTGCTCAGACCGAGAGCTTCGGCTACACTGAGGACCAGATTGTCAGCAGCGACATCATCGGTATGAAGTATGGCTCACTCTTCGATGCTACTCAGACCATGGTCAGCAAGATTGACGACGAGACCTATCAGGTGCAGGTTGTCAGCTGGTACGACAATGAGAACTCTTACACCTCTCAGATGGTTCGCACCATTAAGTATCTTGCCGAGTTGAACTAATATTCATACGCATTAATAAATAGGTAATACGAATGGGCCGCCCGGACAGAGCTTCGGGCGGCTTTTTTGTGCCTTGCAGTTTGGTGTCTGACAAGTTTCGCTCGGAAAAGTCTGGAATTAATTTGTTTTTTTGCGCACTTATTCGTATCTTTGTGCCGTCAATGCAGAAGATGATAACCATATTAGGGCCTACGGCCAGCGGTAAGACACCTGTGGCGGCGCAAGTGGCGGCACGGGTGGGCGGGGAGATTATCTCTGCCGACTCGCGGCAGGTGTACCGGCGCATGGACATCGGTACGGGCAAGGACCTGGCTGACTATGTCGTAGCGGGTCGGCCGGTGCCCTATCATCTGATAGACATCCGGGAGCCGGGCACGAAGTACAACCTCTTTGAGTATCAGCAAGACTTCTTCGATGCCTATCAGGCTGTCAGGCAACGGGGTGCCGTGCCCATACTCTGTGGCGGCACGGGGCTGTATATCGAAGCTGTGCTGAAGGGCTACCACCTCTCGCCGGTGCCGCAGAATCAGGCGCTGCGCGAGCAGCTTGAAGGCTGCTCATTAGACGAGCTGACACAGATGCTGGCCGGGCTGAAGGCCCGGAACGGAGCGGCTATGCACAACAAGACCGACGTGGACTCCTGCCAGCGGGCCATCCGCGCCATAGAGATTGAAACTTACAACCTGGAGCATCCGACTCCCCAGCGGGAGCTGCCGCCCGTCAGCTCGACCATTATAGGGCTGAGCATCGACCGGGAGCAGCGGCGCGAGAAAATCACGCGCCGACTGAAGGCGCGCTTGGACGAGGGCATGGTCGGCGAGGTGCGGGCTCTGCTTGACGAGGGGATTCCCGCCGAGGCTCTGACCTACTACGGGCTGGAGTATAAGTTCGTCACGGAATACGTGACCGGGCAGACCACCCACGATGAGATGTTCCGGCGACTGGAGATAGCCATCCACCAGTTTGCCAAGCGGCAGATGACGTGGTTTCGCGGCATGGAACGGCGCGGGTTTAAGATTCACTGGATAGATGCCATGCTCCCGATGGATGAGAAGGTGGAAATGATTCTCAGGCTTGCGGAGGCAGCAGGGTAGGGGGCAAACAGAAAAAACGGATATGACTATGACAAACGACAAGGAAAACAGAGCGAAGCGGCCTGCCGCCCGTTCCCTTGACTTAGGGGAGTCGCGTTGGGGCATATTGTATTGCCCCAAGGCTGGGCTGGCTAATCCTCGCAAGCGGTGGGAGAAGATTCAGAAGGCACTCGACGAGCGCCAGGTGCAGTACGACTTTGTGCAGAGCGAGACCAGCGACAGCGTGGAGCGGCTTGTCAGGATGCTGGTGTCGAATGGGTATAAGACCATCATTATTGTGGGCGGCGACTCGGCGCTGAACGATGCCGTCAACTGCCTGATGATGGAAGAAAAGGCTGTCCGCGACGAGATAGCACTGGGTGTCATTCCAAACGGTGTGATGAACGACTTTGCCCGCTTCTGGGGATTTGATGAAGACGAGACAGAACAGACCATCGACTGGCTGCTGCAGCGCCGTGTCCGCAAGGTAGACCTTGGCTGTATCCGCTATGTGAACGCGAAGGGCGAGAAGTGCCACCGCTATTTCCTGAATTGTGTCAACATCGGCATGATAGCCGACATTATGAACTTGCGCCGACAGACCCGCCGGCTGTTCGGGTCGCGCACCCTCTCTTTCCTTTCTTCGCTGTTTGTCATGCTTTTTCATCGCATGGAATACAAGATGAAGCTGCGCATCAACAACGACGTGCTTGACCGCAAGGTGATGACCGTCTGCATCGGCAGCGGCCCCGGCTACGGACAGACCCCGAATGCCGTGCCCTATAACGGCATGCTCGATGTGTCGGTAGTCTATCATCCTGAGGTCGTTCAGCTGATTGAGGGCATCTGGCTGCTCGTGACCGGCCGCTTCCTGAACCACCGCAGTGTTCATCCGTATCGCACAAGCGAAGTCTTTGTCGACTCGGCGAATAAAGCCATGGTGGGCATAGACGGGCGACTGATGAAAACGCCCGTTGGCGCCTATCGTGTCTGCATAGAGCAAGAAGTCGTCAATTTCCTGATACCTTCCTGATTTCTGCTGCGGAACGGGGCCTTTCTGCCCAGGCTGAGACAGTCTGTGGGCATGTCTTAGTGTTAAAAATTCTTATTTACTTTGTTGGCTGACTAAAAATGACTACCTTTGGGGTGTAAAATCTAAAACAACAAATCAAATAAGAACCTAAGAATAGGAACTATGAGTTATTTACGATTCGAAAAAGCTGTGATGACTAACCTTGAGGAAAGTCTTCGACGCGAATTGCTTCGTACTAACCGTTCTGGTGCCTACAGTAGCTCTACCCTTGTAGACTGTAATACGCGCAAGTATCATGGCCTGCTGGTAGTACCTGTGCCGGAGCTTGACGATGACAACCACGTCTTGCTCTCGTCGCTTGACTGCACGGTGGTACAGCACGGAGCAGAATTCAACCTCGGGCTTCACAAGTATCAGGGCAACAACTTCAGTCCGAAAGGGCACAAGTACATTCGTGAGTTTGACGCCAGCCTCGTGCCTACGACAACGTATCGCGTGGGTGGCGTAGTATTGAAAAAAGAAGCCATCTTCCAGGCATACGAAGATCGCATCCTCATTCGCTACACGCTGGTGGAGGCACACTCGGCTACGCAGCTCCGGCTCCGCCCGTTCCTGGCTTTCCGCTCGGTGCGCGCCTTTACGCACGAGAACATGACTGCCAGCCGTGAATATACGGAGGTGGACCATGGCATCAAGACCTGCATGTACGCAGGCTATCCCGACCTTTACATGCAGTTCTCGAAGAAGAACGAGTTCGTGTTCCAGCCTGACTGGTATCGGGGCATTGAGTATCCGAAGGAACAGGAGCGCGGCTATGCATCGAGCGAGGACCTCTATGTGCCGGGCTACTTTGAGGTGTCCATCAAGAAGGGCGAGAGCATCGTATTCGCTGCCTCGACTTCGCAGATTAAGGCAGCCTCGCTGAAAAAGCTGTTTGAAGACGAGATAGCCGTGCGTGTGCCTCGCGATAATTTCTACCACTGTCTGGTTACGGCCGCCCACCAGTTCCATAACCGTCAGAAGAACGACGACCGCTATCTGCTGGCCGGCTATCCGTGGTTTAAGGCGCGCGCCCGCGACACGTTCATAGCGCTGCCGGGTCTGACACTTGCTATTGGCGAGCTGGACTACTTTGAGCTGGTGATGCAAACGGCCGAGAAAGGACTGCGTGAGTTCATGGAACAGAAGCCGCTCAGCGTGAAAATCTACGAGATTGAGCAGCCCGACGTGCCCCTGTGGGCTGTCTGGGCCATCCAGCAGTATGTGAGGGAAGTCGGACAGGAGAAAGGCTTCCAGAAATACGGTCAACTGGTGAGAGACGTTGTCACCTATATCGTTGAGGGCAAGCATCCGAACTTGAGACTTGACGACAACGGTCTGCTCTATTCCAACGGCAGAGACAGGGCTGTGACATGGATGAACTCAACGGCCAACGGCCGGCCGGTAGTGCCGCGCTCAGGCTATATCGTGGAGTTCAACGCCCTGTGGTACAATGCGCTCAAGTTCTGCGCCAGTCTGGCTGCCAGCCGGAACGACCAGCCGGCTGTCGACGAGCTGGAGCAGCGCGCCGAACTGTGCAAGAAGTCGTTTGTCGAGACATTTGTCAACGAGTACGGCTATCTGCTGGACTATGTCGATGGCAACAACATGGACTGGTCAGTGCGCCCGAACATGATTTTTGCCGTTGCGCTCGACTACTCGCCGCTGTCGCAGCAGCAGATGAAGAGCGTGGTGGATATCTGTACCCGCGAGCTGCTGACACCCAAGGGGCTGCGCTCGCTCTCGCCGAAGAGCGGCGGCTACAACCCGATGTACGTTGGCCCGCAGACGCAGCGTGACTATGCCTACCATCAGGGTACGGCGTGGCCGTGGCTGGGTGGATTCTACATGGAAGCCTGTCTGAAACTCTACAAGCGCTCGCGCCTGTCGTTCATTGAGCGGCAGCTGGTGGGCTATGAGGATGAGATAGACTATCATGCCATTGGCACTATCTCTGAGCTGTTCGACGGCAACCCGCCTTTCCATGGGCGTGGCGCCATGTCGTTTGCTATCAATGTGGCGGAGATTTTGCGTACACTGAAACTAATGGATAAGTATTCGTACCAGAAATAGTAGGAAGCACTCCAGAAAAGAGAAGAAGATATGAAAGTATTAATGTTTGGATGGGAGTATCCTCCTCATGTGTTCGGCGGACTTGCTACCGCTAACTATGGAATTTCTGAAGGTCTGAAGGCTCAGGGAGACATTGAGACTATTCTCTGTCTGCCGCACCCCTTCGGCGATGAGAGCCAGCATGCCGCACGGATTGTGGCCATGAATGCCGTGCCTATCGCATGGCGTGATGTGAACTATGACTACGTGAAGCAGCGCGTGGGTAATATCATGGACCCTGACTATTACTACAGGTTGCGTGACCACATCTATGCTGACTTCAACTATATGAACGTGAACGATCTTGGTGCTTTGGAGTTTGCCGGAGGATATCCGGGAAATCTGCACGAGGAGATTAATAACTACTCGATTATTGCCGGCCAGGTGGCGCGTACAGAGGAGTTTGACATTATCCATGCACACGACTGGCTGACCTTCCCTGCCGGTATTCATGCCAAGCAGGTCAGCGGAAGGCCGCTCTGCATTCATGTGCATGCCACAGACTTCGACCGCTCGCGCGGCAAGGTGAATCCTACGGTCTACTCGATAGAGAAGAACGGCATGGACTGGGCCGACTGCATCATGTGCGTGTCAGAGCTGACTCGCCAGACGGTGATAAACCAGTACCATCAGGACCCACGGAAGTGCTTCACGGTACACAATGCCGTCTACCCGCTGCCGCAAGAGTATCAGGACATTCCACGCCCAGACCACACGGGCAAGGAGAAGGTCGTGACGTTCCTTGGGCGCATCACCATGCAGAAAGGGCCGGAGTATTTCGTTGAGGCTGCCAACATGGTGCTGCATCGCACACGCAACGTGCGTTTCTGCATGGCAGGCTCTGGCGACATGATGGATGCCATGATTTACCTGGCTGCTGAACGCGGCATTGCTGACCGTTTCCACTTCCCGGGATTCATGCGCGGCAAGCAGGTCTATGAGTGTCTGAAGGATTCTGACGTTTATGTGATGCCTTCGGTGAGTGAGCCGTTTGGCATTTCGCCGCTGGAGGCCATGCAGTGCGGAACACCTTCGATTATCTCGAAACAGTCCGGCTGTGCTGAGATTCTTGATAACTGTATCAAGGTGGACTATTGGGATATTCACGCCCTGGCCGATGCCATCTATAGTATCTGTCACAACGACTCGCTTTTCCAGTATCTCAAGGAGGAAGGAAAGAGAGAGGTCGACCAGATTACGTGGGAGAAGGTCGGTGCTTGGATTCGCACACTCTATCGCCGTACGCTCGGCTGGGAGGATTAAGTTCTTTAAGTAAAGGAGATGGGAGTCAGAACAAACGAAACACTCCCGACAGAAACATAAAATTATTAACAACAAGAGGTCGCTTAGACCCCCAGCCCCTGACAGGGGGATGGCAAAAAGACAAAGAAATATGAAAACTATCTGTCTATATTTCGAGATACATCAGATTATTCATCTGAAGCGCTATCGTTTCTTCGACATTGGTACTGATCATTATTACTATGACGACTACGAGAACGAGCGCAGTATTACTGACATTGCCGAGCGCAGCTATATGCCGACGCTGAACGCCATTGGCGAGATGATTAAACAGAACGGCAAGTACTTCAAGGTGGCTTTCTCGCTCTCTGGCGTTGGTATCGAGCAGCTGGAGATGCACGCTCCACAGGTGATTGAGAAGTTGCAGGAGCTGGCTCAGACGGGCTGCGTGGAATTCCTGGCAGAGCCTTACAGCCACGGTCTGTCATCGTTGGCAAACGAAGAGACTTTCGCACTGGATGTGAAGAAGCAGAGCAAGAAGATTGAGGAACTGTTTGGGCAGAAGCCGCAGGTGGCTCGCAACTCGTCACTCATCTACAGCGACGACATTGGCTCGCAGGTGGCTGCCATGGGATTCAAGGGCATGCTGACCGAAGGTGCCAAGCATGTGCTGGGCTGGAAGTCGCCTCACTATGTCTACAACTGCAACATTGCCCCCAACCTGAAACTGTTGCTGCGCGACGTGGAGCTGTCTGACGACATCTCACTGCGTTTCAATAACTCTGAGTGGGATGGCTATCCCCTGTTTGCCGATGCTTATATTGACCGTATAGCCCGCTTCCCGGAAGAAGAGAAAATCATCAATATCTTCATGGAACTGTCGGCCTTAGGCATCGCACAGCCATTGTCATCGAACATCTTGGAGTTCCTGAAGGCGCTGCCGGCATGTGCAAAGGAGAAAGGTATCGACTTTGCCACGCCAACGGAGATTTGCATGAAGACCAAGAGCGTTGGAGCGATAGATGTGCCTGACACGCTGTCGTGGGTAGACGAGGAACGCGACTGCTCTTGCTGGCTTGGAAACGCTATGCAACGCGAGGCTTTCACCAAGCTCTACTCGGTGGCAGACCGTCTGCGTATTGCCAACGACCCGCGTATCAATCAGGACTGGGATTACTTGCAGGCATCCAACAACTTCCGCTTCATGACCACAAAGCCATCGAATGTAGGACTGGACCGTGGCATCTATAGCGACCCGTTTGATGCTTTCACCAACTACATGAATATTCTTGGCGACTTCATCAACAGAGTGAATGCGCTCTATCCGCTCGACATTGACAACGATGAGCTGGAAGGGTTGCTCACCACGATTAAGAATCAGGGCGACGAGATTGAGATGAAGGACAAGGAGATTACGCGCCTGAAAGCCAAGTTAGAAAAACTGGAGTCTGTGAAACCGGCTGCAGAAAAGAAGACTACGGCCAAGGCTTCAACGGCTAAGCCATCTGCGGCAAA
>JAFLSH010000058.1:9202-12426 GCA_022511055.1 Prevotella sp.
GCGCTGTTGGCAACCTTGATGCCGAGCAGGTTGTAAACGCTGTCGCTCTGTTCGTTCTTGGTCTCAACGCTCTTGATGGCAGTCGGGTCTGATTCCTCGCCATAGACAGTGATGCTTCTTACGTATGCACCGCGGTCAATCTCGAAGCCTAAAACGCCCTGATTGTTTTGCAGGTCAGCATTTTCATCGTCAGGCAACACCTTGAAAATAGCGCGACCGGGCTCTTCGTTGATAACTTCCTTGACGACACTGATGTCTTGGCCGTTCTTCAGCTCACCCATGCCGCGGTCACGATAAGCCATTGTATTGCCGGTGTAGACAATCTCAACATACTGGCCTGCCGACAGACCACCGATACCAGCACAACGGCCGGCTCCTGTCAGGTTAAGGCCTTCGCCCTCAACGAGTTTCCAGCCCTTTGTGTCGCTGTCAGAAGCAATGACAGCCTGGAAGCACATATCTTCCAGTCCGGGTGTTGCGCAGAAATAGGCATCATTGGTCTGGCTGTTAGCATCATTCCAAATCTTTCCGGCAATGCCGCCCTGCTCCAAGAAAGAACTACCCATGGTGGTGAAGTCGTATGTCTTTACCACAGCGTGTTCAGCAGGTACGAAATCAGTGACGACGACAACGCAAGTGTCCTCAATGGCAACGGGATTGCCGAGCCATGTCAACTTCACTTCCTCTGTGCCGGGCTTCAGGGTCGTAACAACACCAGTTTCATTGACATCTACGATTTCGCTACGGACACCATCCATCAGGAACTCGCCGATTTCACCCGTGTACCACAGGACATCTTCGAATGAGTTGGGTACGACCTTCGATTGCAGCTGATACTCTACACCAGGGATGAGGCGGATGGTGGCAGGCTCTACGAAAATAGTGGGCTCGCTGGCTTCGGCAGCACCGTAGGTTATGGTCCATGTCATGTTAATCTGGTTGCCACCGGCAGTGTTGGCGAAATAGATGGCAACAGACTCGGCAGCATTGATATCCTCGATGATGAGAGTACCTGTTTCGCCTGCAGCCTTGCCCTTGAACTTACCGCCGCTCCATGTGGTGATGGTATTACCATCGACTTCGACGTTAGTAACCTGATAGGCATACTCTTCGCCTTCGTTGGCCTCATAGTTGGCAATGCCTTCAAGCTCCATGCGGGTGATAGTGTAAGGCTTGTTCACGTTGAAAACAGCACGGTTGCCATCTGTACCTGTGCGGAGCTTGAAACCCTTGTTGGGCATAGTGCCCGCTTGAGTGCTACCCCCCCCGGCAATGTAGTCCCCGGGAACGGTGTAGCTCTCGCCAGTAACTGCTTCGCTGCTGGCTGTTCCACCTTTGGCATTTACGCTTGTCTCTTCATCGGCAAATGCCACACCACTGACAAACATTGCTGCCAGCAGTAACATGGTCTTCATAGAGTAAAATCTTTTCATTTTTTAGAATTGTTTTAATTATTAATGTTGTTGTTATTATGTATGGTTTTGTTAGTTTGTTGTCAGTAGCTGTCACCTACATTAAGTTTTTATTGCTGTTTCCTATTTTGAAGCCGTTTTTAGCGGAACTGTTTTATAGCCTTTCAATTTCTTCTGCTGTTAGTCAAAGCGAATATAGCCATTGTGGCGTTGCATACTCTTTTTTCTATGCTGCAAAGATACAACTTTATTTTCATGTTGCAAAGAAAAACATCAAAAACTTAGTACTTTAGCCATCAGAAAGGGTTTTCTTAGATACAAAACTCGCTGAGTATTGCCTAATACTCAGCGAGTTTCTCATGGTAGGTATTCGCGTGCCCTATCTCTTTTTGACTGTAACGGTTGCTACTGGGCGCACGATGCTATTCTTATCATATTTTCCGTAGTTATCGTTACCACTGCTGGTAACATAATATAAGGCATAAGTGTCATTTCGGTTATAGATATAGCATTCGCCTATTGAAATCGCAGTTTGCCCCATGCTTTCTAATTTTGTTCTGATTGTTGATAAATTACTTATCAAAATATTGTTCATTTCGTTTAGTGTCATTAATCGCCAGTTTTCTATTCCGTCTTCTGAGCAATTACTGACGGCTGCATTAATCTTAGATGATTTCGTGCCATTATCCTCTTCGCCTGTCAATACTTTTTCTTGTTGCTTAGGTGACAGTAGAAGCAGTTCGGCAGAATTGGCATCACTGGAAATTTTACTGGATAGAACGTAGCACCCCATAAAGGCAGTGTTAGCCGCAGGAATGTTATCTACAATAAAAGTATTTGTTTCATTGTTGTTGTCATTGTCTTCGCTACCACCGTTGGCGTTCCCATTTTCGGGTGTTTCATTGTCAGGTGTGCCAGTTGTATTTCCGCTTTCATCAAAGTCAAACTTAATAGTCTTTTTGCCAGCCCAGTTTGTGCCGGTCAATGTGCCAGTTAGGGTAACTCCAATGGCTTCTGTGTATATACCCTCTATGTCAAGCTGGTAGTTGGCTTCTAATTTTTCACTATAATTGTAAGCATAGGTCTTGCTGCCTTCAGCAGTTGTCAGCTTCACTTGAATAGTGGCTCCTTCATCAGATGGCGGCATGATGTAGTCTTGTGTTTCGCTTGACCATGTGGTTTGAGGTATGTCATCTTGTTCTAACTCAATGACATGTGATGACCCTGGCTGGTAATAAGTACCGTCTATAGACAGCGAGGCCCACAGCGGCAAGATAGTGACACTCACGGCAGTTACGTTTTTCGGTATCTTCTTTATGGTAATGTCAGTCAGCTGCATCACCTTGCGCGACATGCTGAGTGTCAGTTGGTTTGTTTCGCCATCGGCGAGTGTCACCGTGCTTTTAGCTGTCATCAGGTCGCCATGGTCCATGCCTTCTTTCAGCGTGATGGGTGTAGTTGGCGTAGCTTCTTCCTTGGTGGGCAAGTTATAGCGGGATGCCTGCGCTCCGCCAATGGCGCAGACGGTGTATGTGCCTTCTACCAATGGAATGTTGAGCGCTTCGGCTTCTTCCCCTAAAGTTTGTATGGCCTGACACTCTTGGCCTTCAAACACATAGACGGTGATGGGGTAGCTCACTTTCAGACCATCATCAGCACGGGTCACGACAGACAATACACTATTTGGTGCCGCCATGTCTTCCTCTTCGATTACCACTTTCTCGCAAGCGCTTAAACAGCAGACAGCGGTAAAAAATGACATAAGTTTAGTTGTAATTTTCATGGGTATGTTAAATTTTATGCAAAAGTAAT
>JAFLSH010000059.1 GCA_022511055.1 Prevotella sp.
CTAAAGTGCCGCTTTTTTGTCGAAACTCACGGAGTATTTTCCGAAACTCACGGCGATTTTTCCGAAAATGTCATGTGCCTACTGCCCGTTCTTTTTGCCCCGGTCAGGCAAAAGGTGCGGGGCTTTCGAAGCTGACCCGCTGGCCTGTGGCCGGGTGGGTGAACTCCAGGCGGGCGGCGTGCAGGCAGAGCCGATGGGCGTGGTGGCCGTAAAGCTCATCGCCCACAATGGGGCAGCCGAGCCCGAGCTGGTGGGCGCAATGCACGCGCAGCTGGTGGGTGCGCCCCGTCAGCGGGTGCAGCGCCACGAGTGCCTGCCCCTCTCGAGTGCCAATCACCTCGTAGTCGGTCGTGGCCGGCTTGCCGCGCTCGAAGTCTATCACCTGTCGCGGGCGGTTGAGCGGGTCGCACAGCAGCGGCAGGTCGATGCGCCCCCGCTGCTCGGCGGGCATGCTCTCTAACAGTGCCACGTAGGTCTTGCTGATGCTGCGCTCCTCGAACTGCTTCTGCAGCGGCAGGTGCGCCTGCCGGCTCTTGGCCACCAGCAGCAGGCCGCTGGTCCCCAGGTCCAGGCGGTGTACGAGCAGCGCCTGCGGGTAGCGCTCATGCACAATGGTGGCTACTGAGTGCCTGATGCTTCTGCCCGGTATGCTGAGCAGCCCCGATGGCTTGTCGATAATCAGCAGCCAGTCGTCTTCGTAGACCACCCGTATGTCGAGTGGCGGAAATCCCTTCAGCTCCGGGTCCGGCTCAACATCGAGCCCCTGCATCATCCACGTCAGCACGGGCTTGCACTTTCCGCGGCAGGCGGGGTAGAAGCGCAGGTGGTGGCGCACCTCGCTCTTTGGCGATGGGCCCCACCAGAACTCGGCCATGCAGAGTGGCTGCAGGCGGTTTAGGTAGGCATATTGCAGCAGCTTCGGCGCGCAGCAGTCGCCCGTTCCTCCGGGCGGCAGGGGGTAGCGCTTGCGGATGCGTGCCGAGCAGTGGTAGTCCTGCCACACCTCCACCAAGTTGTGTGCCTCGCCGTGTCCGTTCATCAGGCGGTATTGCCTGAAGAGCCACTGCTGCAGCTCCTCAGACAGTTCGCGGCGGCGCTCGCCCAGGCTCTGCGCCTCGGGGCTGTCGGCGGCCAGCCGCTGCAGCTGTCCGTTCAGGTCGGAGATAATCCGCTCTGTCTGCTTGAAGTGGCCGTCGGGCTGCTGGGCATCGTAGACCGGCGGCACAAACCCCGGCCAGTCGTTGCGCCCGCAGAGCAGCCCTGAGTAGGCGGCCAGGAAGCCCAGCTGGCCGTCGGCCCGCCTGACCACCATCACGCCGAACATCTTGCCGTCGCTGCCAAGCGCCATGCCGGCCAGCTCCTGTTGCAGCTGGCTGGCGGCCAGCAGGGCCAGCGGGTGGGGCTCGTAGTGGAAGGGCCAGTTAAACTGCGCGGGGGGTGTCAGTTCGGTGTGCAGGGGCCTGAATGCTTGGGTCGCGGTCATGACTTGTCCTTGTTCTGCTCAATCATGTAGTCGCGCGGTGACATGCCGTAGAAGCGCTTGAAGATGGTTGAGAACGAAGCCGCGTTGCCGAAGCCGCAGGCATACATCACCTCGGTCACGTTCATGTTGCCCTGTGCCAGCAGCTTGGCGGCCTGCTTCAGCCTGATGTTGCGTATGAAGTCGTGCGGCGTCTGCCCGGTCAGCTCTTTCATCTTGCGGTGCAGGTGAACGCGGCTGATGCCTGCCGCATCGGCTATGGCATCGACATTGAGGTCGGAGTTTCTCAGGTTTTTGTTAATGATGTTCATGATGCGCTCCAGCAGCTTGTCGTCAGGCGACTGCATCTCGATGTCGTCGACCCTCTGCTCCAGCCCGTCGTTGCGCGAATACTTCAGCTTCAGCTGCAACCGCGAGTTAATCAGGTTGGCGATGGTGCGTTTCAGTATGTCCATGTTGAACGGCTTCAGGATGTAGGCATCGGCTCCCGACTCCAGTCCTTCCAGCTTGTCTTCGTCGCGGCTCTTTGCGGTCAGCAGCACGATGGGTATGTGGCTGGTCTGCGGGTTCGTCTTCAGGGTCGAGGTCAGCTGGTTGCCGTCTAACTCGGGCATCATCACGTCGCTCAGCACCAAGTTGGGGTTGGTGCGCAGGGTCGTTGTCAGCGCTTCGCGCCCGTTGGTGCAGGCGTAGACCTGGTAGTGGGCCGACAGCTCTTGGGTCAGGTACTGGCGTATCTCCTCATCGTCCTCGGCCAGCACGATGGTCACCTGGCTGGCGGGTTGCTCCAGGCCGTCGTCAGCCTGCTCCTCGTCGCCTTCCAGCTCCGGCTCCATGGTGTCTGCCAGTCCGGCCGCCGTTTCTTCCGGCATGTTCGTCTCCACGAGCTTCTCGTCTTCCTTCAGGTGGTCGCAGCCCAGTGGTATGGTTACCACGAACTGGCATCCCTGCTCCAGATTGCGGGCTTCTATCTGTCCGTAGTGCAGCTCCACGAGCGAGCGGGTCAGGTCGAGGCCGATGCCGGTGCCGGTGTTGCGGTCGTTGACTGTCGAGGTGGTCTGGTAGAAGCGCTCGAAGATGCGCTCCAGCTTGTCGGCCGGTATCTGCTCGCCGTCATCGCTGATGGCAATGATGGCTTCCTTGTCGGTGTGGGTCAGGTTGATGTTGATATTGCCGTCTACGGGCGTGAACTTGAAGGCATTCGACAGAATGTTGACAATGACCTTGTCGAACTGCCGGCGGTCAATCCAGACAGGCAGCTGGTCGGTGTCGTGCGTGAAGGTGAGCGCAATGCGCTTGGCCTTGGCATGGTGTTCGAACAGCGAGTGTACGTCGTTGATGAAAGCCACAAGGTCGGTCTCCGACATGCGCATCTGCATCTGCCCCTTGTCTATCTTCCTGAGGTCCATCATCTGGTTAATCAGGTTGAGTATGCGCTCGGCGTTCCGGCGGATGGTCTCATAGATGCTTTGCCGCTGCGGGTCCTTGTCTTGTTTCATCAGGCTGAGCAGCGGGGTCATGATGAGTGTCATGGGGGTGCGTATCTCGTGACTGATGTTCATGAAGAAGCGCAGCTTGGTCTCGCTCATCTCCTCGGCGTGTATATGCTCCTGCAGCCGTAGCCGGTCCTGCTCCTTGCGCCGCCGCTGCTTCAGGTAGAAGAGCAAGAGGGCGGCAGCGGCCAGCACATAGGCGATATAGGCCCATACCGAGCGGTACCACGGGGCGTGTATCTTTACCGTGAACGTGCGCTCCGGCGTTTGCAGGCTGTTGCGCTCGGCCTTGACACGGAAGTGATAAGTGCCCGGCGACAGGTGCGAGAAGGCTATCTCGTTGACACCCGGCTGCAGTCTGGCGAAAGGCTCATCGTTGATGCTGTAGAGGTAGGTGATATGCTCAGGGTCTACGTAGGTAAGCGTGGAGAGCTGAATGGTGAACGAGTTGTCGTTGTAGCCCAGCTGGAAATGGTCGGCGGCAATCGTGGTCGTGTCGCAGATTCTGTAGCCGTCTGACCGGCTGTTGCTGTTGATGGGCTCGCCGCCGATGGTAAAGGCGGTCAGCTTCACCGTAGCCTGCCACTCGTCTTGGCTCACCTTGTCTGGGTCGAACCAGGTAATGCCGCCCACGCCGCCGAACAGCATGATGGCTCGGTCGCCGCGGTCAACGACCCACGAGGCTCCGTCAGAGAACTCATTCGACTGCAGGCCGTTGTCAACGAAGTAGCTCTGTGTCACTCCGCTCTTCGGGTCGTAACAGCACAGTCCGTGGTCGGTCGACACCCACAGCCGCCCGCGCTTGTCGCGCTCTATCGAGGCAATGCCGTTGTCGGCCAGTCCTTTCTCGGTCGTGTAGAACTGCATGACCCGCTTCTTCAGGTCGTAGCAGTAGAGGCCATCGTTAGTGCCCAGCCAGAGCCGGCCGTCATATTCCTTGGCCACACGCACAGCTGTGCCGTAGTTCAGGCAGTTCTTGCCAAACAGGCTCACCCAGCTCTCGCGCTCGATGTCCAGGCAGCAGACACCCACCGTAGTGGCCAGGTAGACACGCTTGCCATCGGGCGAGAGCGACATCTTCGAGATGTAGTCGTTGACAATGCTGTTCGCGGTCGAGTCGGTGGTGGCGTTCTCCAGGGCCGTGTAGGCTTTCAGCTGGTTGGTCTGCGGGTTTAGCCTGAGCAGTCCGTTGCCCATGGTGGCTATCCACACTTCGCCGTTGGCCGAGCCTTGAATGGCAAAGCCGCTGGCGGTCTGGTACTTAGGATATTGGTGGTAGGTCTTCCCATCGGCATCAATGTAGCCGAAGCCTTCGCCGTAGCTGCCCACCCAGAGGCGGCCGCTGCTGTCTTCGCCCAGGCTCATGACCGATGCGGGGAAGTTCTCCTTGAAGTGTTTCAGCAGGCGCTGCTGGTGGTCGAGGCAGTAGAGCCCGTCTTTGTCGGTGCCAATCCAGGCGCGCCCCTTGCTGTCGATGAGGGTGCTGATGACACAAGCCTGCCCGATGAGGTTTTGCGGCCCTAACTTGTAGCCCATGTACTGAAACTCAGAGTCTCCCATGGGTTGCACGTAGATGCCTTTCTGCAACAGCCCCAGCCAGATGTTGCCGCTGATGTCTTCCAAGATGGAGTAGACCTTGCTCATCGACAGGTCCACTTCGCGACTGTAGTAGGGGTTGTCTTCCAGCAGTCCGCTGTCGGGGTGGTAGACAGCCACGCCCAGACCGTCGAATCCAATCATGAGCCGCCCGTCATGCCGGCAGTAGAGTGCCGAGACGTGCCTGTTGCCGGTAACGCTCAGGTGGTGGAACTGGCTGCTGTCCACGGGCTTGACATAGACACCGCCGTTTGACAGGCCAACGTAGATGTTGCCCTTCAGGTCTATGCACAGCCGCCTGACTGATGTGCGCTCGCCCTCGGCAGTGAAGTAGGCGTTGAGCATTTTTCCGTCATATTCCAGCAGTCCGCGGGTGTTGGTGGCAATCCAGAGATGCCCCTTGCTGTCCTCTTGCAGCGCGTTCACGGTGTGTATATCCTTCAGCGTGCCGCCTTGTTGCAGGGCATGCTGCCGGTCAATCATTTTCAGCAGGCCGTAGCCCGAAGTGCCGACAAGCACCTCGCCGCTGCGCCGCACTAAGAAGCAGGTAACGTAGCTGGGCACCACCTCGCCGGCCAGGGTCTTCACCTCAACGGTCTGGAACGTCTTTCCATCGTATGTCTGCAGCGCTCCGTACATGCCGAGGTAGTAGAGCCCGCTGTGGTCCTGGGTCATGCAGTTGACATAGTTGCTGGCCATGCTGTGGTGCTGCTCCTTCTCTTTCTTGATGATATGAAAGTGGTAGCCATCATATTTGTTCAGGCCGTTTCGCGTAGCCACCCAGATGAATCCGTCTTGGTCCTGATAGATTTGGCTCGTGAAGCTGCTCGACAGCTGTTTGTCTGCGTCATAGAGTGTTCCCTGTTGAGACAGAAGGTTTTGGCTCAGCAGCATGGATAGCAGTATGCAATAGAAACGGTTAGTTCTCATGGGTCTGGTACAGATTTGTTTTTACAATTTTATGATATTTGTTTGCAAAGATACGCTTTTTTTAGCTTACTTCCAAACAAATGTTACAAATAAAAAAAATTATGATACTTCTTTTGCCGTCTATTCCGCCCAAAATCACTAATTTTGCACAGAAAACCAAAAGTATTATCAATTAAAAACCAAAAAACCAATGAAAAAGTACTTTAGACTGGTGCTAATCTCAGCACTGCTCATTCTGACACAGGGCCGCGCCACGGCGGCCGTTGACCCCAACTTCTATATCTTCCTCTGCTTCGGCCAGTCGAACATGGAAGGCGCAGCCAAGCCCGAGGCTCAGGATTTGGCCAGCCCCGGCCCGCGCTTTCTGCTCATGCCGGCCGTAGATGATGCGGAGCGTGGCCGCAAGATGGGCGAATGGTGCGAGGCCGTGCCGCCGCTCTGCCGCCCCGGCAACGGTCTGACCCCAGCCGACTGGTTTGGCCGCACGCTCATCAAGTCGTTGCCCGAGAATGTCCGCGTGGGTGTCATCCATGTGGCCATTGGCGGCATTAAGATTGAGGGCTTCATGCCCGAGGAAATCGGCGAATACATCAAGACGGCACCGGGCTGGATGAAGGGCATGCTCGAAGCCTACGGCAACAACCCCTACGAGCGGCTGGTCACCCTGGCCAAGAAGGCACAGAAAGACGGTGTCATCAAGGGTGTGCTGATGCACCAGGGTGAGTCGAACACCGGCGACCCCGAGTGGGCCAACAAGGTGCAGAAGGTGTACGACCGTCTGCTGGGCGACCTGAAGCTGAAGCCCGAAGAAGTGCCCCTGCTGGCCGGCGAGGTGGTGCAGGCTGACGGTCAGGGTCAGTGCATTGCCATGAACAAGCAGATACAGGAGCTTCCCAAGACCATTCACACCGCACAGGTCATTTCATCGGCCGGCTGCACCAACCTGGCCGACCGCCTGCACTTCGATGCTGCCGGCTACCGTGAGTTGGGCTGCCGCTACGGCGAGACAATGGCGCGCCTGCTGGGTGTAGAGCCCGTGCGCCCGTACATTGAGAAGCCAAAGACCATCGAGATACCCGCCGATGCCGTGGTGGCAGAGACCACCGTGCCCGGCAACGAGTTCCCCAAAGTGGGGCCTGACCGCCGCGCCTATTTCCGCATCAGCGCTCCCGAGGCGCGCAAGGTGGTGCTTGACATTTGCAGCAAGAAATACGACATGCAGCCCGACGGAAAGGGCAACTTCATGGCTGTTACCGACCCGCTGCCCGAGGGTTTCCACTATTATTTCATGAACATTGGCGGCGTGAACTTCGTAGACCCCGCCACGGAGACCTTCTTCGGCTGCAACCGTGAGGCCGGCGGCATCGAGATTCCCGAAGGCCCTGAGGGCGACTACTACCGCCCGCAGCAGGGCGTACCCCACGGTCAGGTGCGCAGCATCTACTACTGGTCTGAGAGCCAGAAGGTGTGGCGCCACGCCCTGGTCTATACCCCTGCCGAGTACGAGCAGCCGAAGAACATCAAGAAGCGCTATCCCGTACTCTACCTGCAACACGGCATGGGCGAGGGCGAGACCAGCTGGAGCAACCAGGGGCGCATGCAGCACATTATGGATAATGCCATTGCCAAGGGCGAGGCCGTGCCTATGCTTGTGGTCATGGAGAGCGGCGACATCAAAGCGCCTTTCGGCGGCGGCAACAACCGCCAGGGCTTCAGCGACTACGGCGCTTCGTTCTATCCCGTGATGCTGAACGACCTGATTCCCTACATCGACCAGAACTTCCGCACCAAGGCCGACCGCGAAAACCGCGCCATGGCCGGACTGTCATGGGGTGGTCACCAGACTTTCGACATTGTGCTTAACAACCTCGACAAGTTCGCGTGGATGGGTACTTTCAGCGGTGCCATCTTCGGGCTTGATGTCAAGACGGCCTACAACGGCATCTTCACCAATGCCGATGAGTTCAACAAGAAGATTCACTATTTCTACATGAACTGGGGCTCTGAGGATTTCATAAAGAGTGGCAGCCTGGTAACGAGCTTGCGCGAGATGGGCATCAAGGTTGATGCTTCTGAGTCGCAGGACACGGCACACGAATTCCTCACTTGGCGCCGCGGACTCCATGAGTTCATACCCCATCTCTTTAAGAAGAAGTAAGCTCCGCCGCATGGCTTTTGCGCTGGGAAACTCCCCGAGTATCAGGTGATACTCGGGGAGTTTTTGTTGTGGGGTGGGGAAGGGGGGCGTGGTAAGGGCGGGTAAGGGCGGCGTGGTAAGGGCGGGCTGGTTTTAAATTTACCCTTTATTGCCCATTTACTGCTGCGTTTATCCGTTTTTCTGCCGCCTAATTCACTCAATTATGGCAATATAAACAAAAAAAAACGTAAATTGTTTCATCGTTACAATGGTTTTGACTAATTTTGCACGCAAATTCCGAATAATGAGCTTAACAAGGATAGCGAGCAAGATATTTCTGCCCAGACAGAAGGACTTGGACAGACATAACTATGAGGCCGAGTTGCTGCAGCACAAAGTGCTGATGCGACTCGTGAAAAAAGCTGCCGATACGGAGTATGGCCGCAGCCATGACTTTGCCAATATTCACTGCTACGAGGACTTTGTGGCACGAGTGCCACCCAACAGCTACGAAGAGCTGAAGGGCTTCATTGACCGCATGCGCCGCGGCGAGAAGAATGTGCTGTGGCCGGGGCGGACACACTGGTACGCCAAGTCGAGCGGCACGACCAACGACAAGTCGAAGTTCATTCCCGTGACGCGGGATGGCCTGCACGACACGCACTATGCGGGCCCTTTCGACACGGTGGCCTTCTATCTGAAGAACAATCCGCAGTCAAAGCTGTTTGACGGGCGGGCACTCATTCTTGGCGGCAGCCATGCGCCAAACTACAACCTGCCGGGCTCGCTGGTGGGCGACCTGAGTGCCATCTTGATTGAAAACATGAATCCGCTGGCAAACCTCATGCGAGTGCCCAGGAAGCAGACCGCGCTGCTCGCCGACTTCGAGGTGAAGCGCGACCAGATAGCCCGCGAGGCCATGGGGCGCAACGTGACAAACCTGTCAGGTGTGCCTTCGTGGATGCTCTCGGTGCTGAACAGGGTGCTGGAGCTGACGGGAAAGGAGCATCTGAATGAGGTGTGGCCGAACTTGGAGGCGTTCTTCCATGGCGGCGTGGCGTTTACCCCTTATCGTGAGCAGTACGAGCGGATTATCACCAATCCCCGCATGCACTACATGGAGACCTACAACGCCAGCGAGGGATTCTTCGGCATGCAGAACGACCCTGCCGACAAGGCCATGCTGCTGATGCTCGACTACGGTGTGTTCTACGAGTTCCAGGAGATGGATAACCCCACGCTCCAGGGGCCGGCGCCCATTGTACCGCTCTGGGGAGTCGAGCCGGGAAAGAACTACGCCATGCTCATCAGCAACTCGTGCGGCCTGTGGCGCTACACGATTGGCGACACGGTGCGCTTTACGCAGAAGAATCCCTACAAGTTTGTCATCTCCGGCCGCACGAAGAGCTTCATCAACGCCTTCGGCGAGGAACTCATAGTCGACAATGCCGAGCAGGGGCTGGCCTATGCCTGCCACGAGACGGGTGCCCAGGTGTCAGAGTACACGGCGGCGCCGGTGTTCATGGATGGCAATGCCAAGTGCCGCCACCAGTGGCTCATAGAGTTTGCACAGACCCCGGGCGATGTGCAGCAGTTTGCACGGCTGCTCGATGAGCGGCTGCAACAGCTGAACAGCGACTACGAAGCCAAGCGCTACAAAAGTATCACGCTGCAGCCGTTAGAGATAATCGTGGCTTATCCCGGCCTGTTCAACGACTGGCTGAAGCAGAACGGCAAGCTGGGCGGCCAGCACAAGATTCCCCGGCTGAGCAATGAGCGCCACGTGATAGAAGAGCTGATAGTGCTGAACAGGGAACACCCGGCAGAGCGCACGGAATAAGGACTGAAGAGGACAGAGGTCATGGCAATGAAGAGCGAAAGGACAAGAGCAAGACGGGCCAGGGTGCTGCTGTGGGCATGCGCCGCGTGGCTTGTGCTTCATGCCGTGTCGTTTGTTTCCTCTTGTGCCCGCATGGGCAGCCCCGACGGCGGCTGGTTTGACGACACGCCGCCGCACGTGGTCAGCGCCTCGCCTGCCGACAAGGCCACCAACGTGAATGCCAAGAAAATAACCATACTCTTCAATGAGTTCATAAAGCTTGACGACCCGCAGAACAAGGTGGTGGTCTCGCCGCCCCAGCTGGAGCAGGCGGAAATCAAGGCTTCGGGCAAGCGCATAGTGATTGAGCTGAAAGACTCGCTGAAGGAGAACACCACCTACACCGTTGACTTCAGCGATGCCATCAGCGACAACAACGAGGGCAACCCCATGGGCAACTACACTTACAGCTTCTCGACCGGCAGTGCCATTGACACCTTTGAGGTCAGCGGCTATGTTCTCAGCGCCGATGCCCTTGAGCCCGTGAAGGGCATACTGGTGGGCCTGTATGACGACCTCTCTGACACGGCCTTCACCACGAAGCCCATGATTCGTGTCTCGCGCACCGACAGCCGCGGCCGCTTCAACGTGAAGGGCGTGGCGCCCGGCACCTACCGCTGCTATGCCCTGCAAGATGTCGACGGCGACTTTGTCTACGGCCAGAAGAGCGAGATGCTGGCCTTCAGCCACGACACCTTCGAGCCTTCGGCCAAGCCCGACATGCGGCAGGACACCATCTGGCGCGACACCCTGCACATCGACAACATTCTGCGGGTGCCCTACACCCATTTTCTGCCCGACGACCTGACGCTGCTGGCGTTTACTGCCCCGCAGACCGACCGCTATCTCATCAAGACCGAGCGCAACGACCCCAACAAGCTCGGCTTCTACTTCACCTACGGCGACTCGATAGTGCCCATCATCAGGGGCTTCAACTTCGATGCCGACAGCGCCTTCGTTGTTGAGTCGAACTTGGCGCGCGACACCATTACCTACTGGCTGCGCGACACTACGCTCATTAATCAGGATACGTTGCACTGCGAGGTGTCATACCACATGACCGACACGCTGGGGCAGCTCATTATGTATGCCGACACACTGGAGCTGGTGGCCAAGACTCCCTACGAGAAGCGGCAGAAGGAGCGCGAGCGCGAGCTGGAACGGTGGCAGAAGGAACAGGACCGCAAGAAGAAGCGCGAGGAAGCCTACGACTCCATCTACCCCATAGAGCGGCTGGTGCCGCGGCTCAGTGTGCAGGGCTCCATGAGCCCCGACCAGAACATCAGCATCGAGATGCCTGCCCCGCTCAGCCGGCTCGACACCGCGGCCATTCACCTCTACTCCAAGATTGACACGCTCTGGTACCGGGCACCCTTCATCTTCCGTGCCGACACCGTCAACTGCCGCCGCTACCAGCTGCTGGCCGAGTGGCGACCCGGCGTGGAGTACAGTCTGGAGATTGACACGCTGGCGTTTGAGGACATCTACGGGCTCACCTCTGAGCCGCTGAAGCAGGGTATCAAGGTCAAGGACACCGAGGACTTCGGCACGCTGATGGTCAGCATCAGCGGCGCGCCGGACTCCACCCTGCTGGTGCAGCTGCTGAACAGTCAGGGCAACCCCGTGAAGCAGGTGCCGGTCACGCAGGGCGTGGCCGAGTTCTACTATGTCAATCCCGGCAAGTACTACCTTGCCGCCTTCGACGACCGCAACGGCAACCAGAAGTGGGACACCGGCGACTATCATGCCGACCTTCAGCCCGAGGCGGTCTATTACTACTCGGAGGAGATAGAGTGCAAGGCTAAGTTTGACATTACCCTCTCGTGGAATCTCACGGCGCGCCCGCGCTATCAGCAGAAGCCTGCGGCCATTACCAAGCAGAAGCCCGACCGCGAGAAGAAACAGCAGAACCGCAACGCCCAGCGGGCCGAGAAGCTCGGCATAGAGTATGTGCGCAAGACCACGGGCGTGAATCTCTGAGACAAGCAATGAGTGAATGGTAAAGAACAACAAACAAAGAACAATGAACTGGACAAAGCACACACACCATCGGCTTCAGCTCCGGCTGGCCGCCCTCGCCCTGCTGCTGGCAGCCCTGCTGCCCGCCGCCACCACCGCCACCGCCCAGCAGTGCGGCATAGAGAACACCGCCTTCAAGAGCGGCGAGCGGCTCGACTACGAACTCTACTTCAACTGGAAGTTCGTGTGGGTGAAGGTGGGGCAGGCCCACATGAACACCGACCAGATAACCTACGAGGGAAAGAAAGCCTGGCGCAGCGACCTGGTTACGGGCGGCAACCGCAGCCTCGACCGCTTCTTCACCATGCGCGACACGCTGGTCTCCATCTGCTCTGAAAACCTCTCGCCGCTCTACCACCGCAAGGGGGCGCTCGAGGGCAAGCGATACTATGTCGACGAACTCTGGTACAGCTATCCCGGCAACAACTGCAAAATCAAGATGCACCGCATCAAGGCAAACGGCGAGCATAAGTGGAAAGACGCGCAGTACCGCGAGTGCATCTACGACATGATGTCTATCTTCCTGCGCGCCCGCAACTTCGATGCCTCGACAATGAAGGAGGGCGACACCTTCCCCATGCCCATTACCGATGCCAGCAGCCTGAACAACGCCTGGCTGAAGTTCCGCGGCCGCGAGACCTTCAAGATGGAGGGCAGCAGCGAGAAGTTCCGCTGTCTGGTCTTCTCGTTCATCGAGCGCAGCGACGGGAAGAATCACGAGCTGGTGCGATTTTTCATTACCGACGACCAGAACCACATTCCCGTGCGCCTTGACCTCAACCTCTCCTTCGGCTCGGCCAAGGCTTTCCTCAAGAGCTACAAGGGTGTGCGCTCGCCTATGACTTCAAGGATAGAGAAGTAGGGCTGACACCG
>JAFLSH010000006.1 GCA_022511055.1 Prevotella sp.
ATCCTAAAGTGTAGAAAATAACATGAATTTAGTTAAAATCATGTATAGTCAGGTGTGTCCGCCATCCCACTATACATTCCACAACTTTTTACGTTTCAGTCAGTTATGTGGATTTATGTATAGTTGGGCTGTTTTTCAAAAAAATGCGGCAAGGAAAAACAAGGGCAACAACATACGAGATGGCACATCTGCGGAAAACTCAGGGCTTTTTTTGCCGAAACTCACGGCGCATAGAGCCAGTCTGCAAATGCACTTGCCGGCTGACTCTATACTGTGAAAAAATGGCGTTTAAAAAGCAAAAAACGCACAGTCTCGTAAACGTTTACGCCGTAAATAGTTAAAAATACACTTATTCGGCAAAAAATATGGTGAAAAATGCTTGAGTTTAGAAATTTTTGTTTATTTTTGCAAACTGTTAGACGCGCCATGTGCGCAAAAACCAATTACTGACTTCTATTTTAAACATAATTTATACTAACTTTTTCTAAAACATTAAACGCTTATGAAAATGACAAAACTACTGGTTTTGGGCGCTCTGGCACTCTTGTCGAGTTACAGCGCGTTTGCTGCCGACCTCGTTCCGCGCGAGGCACCCGCAGCTCCCGAAGTGGCCGCTTATGATGAGGCGGCGCTGGCAGGCATCAGCAAAACACCGGCAGACTATGTGGCTGGCAATGCTTACCTGCTTTACAACATTGGCGCACAGAAGTATTTCTTAGCCGGTAACGACTATGATACTCGTGCCAGTTTAGGACCTTGCACCTATAATGGTGTTGAAAATGAGGCTGTTGTAGTCTATTTCGCTGCTACAGATGCTGCCAAGGAAAAGGGCGAAGATGTGGTTGAACTGAAGAACTACGTTCCGAAGTTTTCTAACTTCCTCAGTGCTTTCGCCGGCGGCGTGGATGATTTCTGGACTGACAACGACACCCGTGCCGACCGCTTCTGGAAGGTGACCGTCGCTGCCGACAAGAGCATCCGCATCTCTAACGCAGTGAATGAAACCTCTAAATTCGTAGGCTGGAACGGCTTGGAGACAGATTATAAACTCTACCTGTTGGCCGAAGGTGCTGAGAACACTGAGGGAGGGGTAGCAGCCATTGACTGGCAGCTCTATGCCGTACCCGACTGGACCAGCTATTTAGGAGAAAAGGCTATTTACGATATGGCAGAAAAATTGAGAAAGGCTATTGAAGATGCTTTGGCTGTGAAGGCTGACGTGGATGCTCAGATTGCTGTTTACAACAATCAGGGCAGCACGATGGCTGAACTGGCTGCTGCTATCGAGGCTGCCAACAAGGCTGCCGACGAGGCACGCGAGTCTGGCCTGGGCGATGCCGTCAAGGATGCTTCTGGTAAGAATCCTGTCGATTTGACTGCCTACGTGCTGGTAAACCCGAACTTCGATGGCGACGACCTGAAGACGGGCTGGAGCGGTACGGAGTTCGGTAGCTACAACCCGAAGGAGAATGCCGAGCATTTCTCAAAGACTTACGATACCTATCAGGAAATCAGCGGTCTGCCCGCCGGCATCTATGCTTTGCAGGTGAACGCCTTCTATCGCGCGGGTGGTGCAAGTGCTGCCTACACGAACTACAAGGAGAAGAACGCCAACATGAACAACGCCAAGGTGTATGCTGAGACCGATGACGAGACCTTCGTTTCTTCTATCGTGTCGCCGTTTACTGCTGAAATGACTTCTAAGATTGGTGTGGGTGACGAGTCAAGTGTTTCGGACAATGGTGTCACCTATTATATTCCTAATAATATGGAGGCTGCCGATGCTTACTTCAACGCCGGCTATTACAACAACACCGTATTCTTCTCTACTGAGAGCGGTAACATCAAGGTTGGTGTGAAGAAGGAAACCACGCTTACCGATGACTGGTCAATCTTCGACAACTTCCGTCTGATTTACTATGGTAACGACGACGACTCTTATCAGGCTTGGGTTGAGTCTATCCTGGAGAGCGCTCCCAACTTCGACAATCTGGATGATGATGACATCCTCTACACCGAGGAACTGCTCGACGACTATCAGGATGCCTTCGACGAGATGTCTGATGCTACCACGAAAGACGACATCGTAGCTGCTGAGGCTAAGCTGCTGGAGGCTGCCAATGCACTCTCTGCCAACATTGAGGCTTGGAAGAACTTGCAGGCTGCCTACAAGCAGGCTCAGAACGTAGCTGCCGACCCGACACTGAATCCTGTTCAGGACGATGTGATGAATCTCGCTGACGAGGTGATGAACGTTGAGGATATTCTGGATGACCACTCTCTGTCTACTGAGGAGATTCTGGAAGAGATTGCACTGCTGAACTCACTGAGAGAGCTGGCTCTGGCCAACGGTATGAACACAGAGGAGTCAGCCGATGTGACTGACAAGTTCCTCACCAACGCTGACTTCTCGAATGGCTCTACAGGCTGGAAGGGTAACTGGACTGCTATCAGCGCAGGTTGCGCCGAGGCTTACGAGCTGAATCCGTTTGACATGTATCAGGAGGTTGCCAATGCTCCTGTCGGTGTCTACGAAATCCAGCTGCAGGCATTCTATCGCCCGGGCTTCTTCAGCGACGAGAACTACATTGCTTATCTGAACGCTGTTCAGAACGGCGAGAAGCTGTCTACCTCTGCTCAGGTCTACATGAACAACAACGCTACCGACCTGAACAGTGTCTACGACTTCGCTTATCCGACAGGTGAGGTGTTTGACCTCAGCGAAGACCACCTTGTTGGTCCTGCACCTTGGGAGACTACCGACCCATTCGGCAATGCAGTTTGGTTTGCCAATGGTATGTCTACCGCCAGCGATGCCTTCAACAACGGCGACTATCAGAAGTCTGCATACGGCCTTGTGGCTAAGAAGGGCGACCCGCTCCGCGTTGGTATCAAGGGCTCGCTGGGCTCTGGCTCATGGGCTATCTGGGATAACTTCCGTCTGATTTACCACGGCATGAAGGCCGACATCATCCGCGAGGTGCTGACTGCTACCGTTAAGGAGTACGAGGCTAAGCAGAACGAGAAGATGCCTGCCAGCGTGAAGGAAAGTCTGACCAGCGCTTTGGCTGCCGCCAAGGAAGCTATGGCAGGCGAGGATGGCGCTGCAATGTTCGAGTGCCTGAACGACCTCTACAACGTCAATGAGGCTATCATCGAGTCTAAGGAAGGCTATGAGAAGCTGGCTACCGCTGTCAGCGGTCTGGAAGAGGCCATCCTGAATGCCCCCGATGCTCCCGATGCAGCTAAGGCTTCTGCTACCGCACTGGTCAATGAGGTAACTCAGGGCATCGACAATGGTGCATATGCTAACGACGAGATTGCTGACGTCATCTTCAAGATTGGCGCTGCCAAGACTGCTCTGCTGTTGCCGGCTGATGTCGACCAGGCTTCACAGGCTAACCCTGTTGAGGTGACATCTGTCATTGCCAACGCAAGCTATGACAACAACAACAATACGGGTTGGAGCGGCACAACGCCTGCCTTCGGCTACACCGCCGCTGAGGTTTACAATGCGAACTTCAACATCTATCAGGACATCGTGGGTCTGCCCGCTGGTACATACGCACTGGAGGTGAACAGCTTCTTCCGCTATAGCTGGGCTGGTACTGACTATACCACGCTCGACGTCGAGGAGAACAACCATGCCATCCTCTACGCTGCTATTGGCGACGACGAGGCTACCGTGCCTGTGAAGCGCCTGGGCTCTGAGGCTACAGTGGTTGCTGCCGACGAGGAAGCTCCCGCTGGCTACACATGGGCTGACGAGACCGCACGCATTGCCGTGAGCAACAACATGGAGTCAGCAGAGAACGACTTCAACGAGGGCAAGTACATCAACACGCTCATCGTGAACGTTCCGGCTAACAGCACACTTCGCATCGGTATGAAGAAGGAAGCTACCAACGTTGACGGCAGCTGGACCATCTTCGACAACTGGCGCCTGACCTACTACGGTTACGATCCTAACGGTGTGCAGAATGTTCAGAGCCAGGCTACTGCCGGCAAGACTGAGTACTACAACCTGAACGGTGCCCGCATCAACAAGCTGCAGAAGGGTATTGTCATCGTGAAGGAAGTACAGGCTGACGGCTCTGTCAAGGTTAGAAAGATTAACGTCAAGTAAGAATGTACAGACAGACTGAAAGATAACAAACTCAGAAGAGGAATCGGAGAGGGGCGGAAAAGCCCTTCCCCGGTTCCTTCATTAATATAATAAGGTGAAAAAAGTGCAGATTTCACGGACAGAAAGTCTTGAGGCAAGGGAGCGGAGACGGCACGAAGCCTTCCAGACCGCCAGCTGACAGAACAGAGAATTGCGGCAGATTGCTACCATGGTTTGCGAAGCATGATATCAATCTGAGGTAAGAGGGAAAAAGAGCCAACAACTCCACCCTCCCTGCTGAAGACCAAAAAGGAAAGAAGCACTGAGAACGACATAAGAGAAATAAACAGTAAAAAATAATAAATAACTAATTAACTTAAAAAAACTTTATGGAACGAAGACTAATCGTAAGTCAGAGGCGTAAGTTGGCGGTAGCCGCCCTTGCACTGCTTATGGGAGCCTGGTCCATGCAGTCGTGCGAAAAGACCGACTTGCTGGAAGGACAGCCGTCGTGGCTGGGCAACTCCATCTATGAGCGGTTGCAGGAAGAGGGCAACTACACCTACACCCTGCGCCTCATTGACGACCTGGGTCAGAAGGAAGTTCTGAGCCAGACGGGTTCAAAAACCCTGTTCGTAGCCGACGACAATGCCTATGCCGAATGGTTTAAGGGCAACTCGTGGGGCGTGAGCAGCTATGAGCAGCTGTCGCTGGCTCAGAAAAGTTTGTTACTCAATTCGTCGATGGTCAACAATGCCTATCTGCTGGAGCTGCTCTCCAACATCAGTGCGGCCAACGACCAGACCACCCCGGAGCCGGGTGAGTGTATGCGCCGTGCCACGGCAGCATCTATCTACGACTCCGTGCCACGCATCCTGCCCGCAGAGATGCCGGCCACGGTCTACTGGGATGACTATCGCGACAAGCAGAACGGCATACTGCTGTTCAAGGATGCCACCACGCAGCCGATGATTCACTTCCTGCCTGCCTACATGAAGCAGCACACCATCACGGCCAACGACCTGTCGGTGCTGACCAATGGCGTGTCGAACTCAGTGAACGATGCCTGGGTGAACGGCAAGAAAGTCATTGAGCGCGACATCACTTGTAAGAACGGATATATCCACAAGGTTGACGGTGTCATTGAGCAAAACCTCAACATGGCCGAGATTATCCGCCAAAACCCGGAGATGAGCCTGTGGTCGAAGCTGATTGACCGCTTCTCAGCTCCCTACTACAGCCGCCAGCTTACTGAGGAGTACAACATGCTGGTAGAGAACGGCATCATCCACGGTACGCCCGTCGACTCGGCCTACGTACTCCGCTACTTCGCCGAGACGGGTACGACGGACCGTGTGGCCTCAGGCAGAACGAATGTCTCGGCCGACCCGAGCGGCAAGGCCGTGGAGGCTGAGCTGGCTTTCGACCCGGGATGGAATCAGTATATGTATAACACCACCGTTGCCGGCCGCGACTATCACAACGACTGCGGTGCCATGATTGTTCCCACGAATGAGGCGCTTGCCGAATGGTGGAATCGCGACGGCCGCGTGCTGCAAGACGAGTACGGCTCATGGGATAACGTGGACCAGAAGACCCTGTCGAAGCTGCTGAACGTCAACATGATTAGCACCTTCTCGGAGTCCGTGCCTTCGAAGTTCGAGTCGGTGGTCAACGATGCCAAGGTGCAGTTGGGCATCAAGCCCGAGGATGTGGTGAAGTGCTACATGGGCTGCAACGGCGTGGTCTACATGGTGAATCGCGTGTTCTCGCCGTCGGCTTACGCCAGCGTGTCGTTCCCCGCACTGATTCACGCATCTATCATGAACGTCTTCTACTGGGCTATCGAAAAGTTGGAGTTTGAGCCCTACCTGAATTCTATGGACTCTTACTATAGCTTCTTCATTCCCACGAATGATGCGCTGCTGCGCTATATCGACCCCTGCACATACGGTGAGAACCAGAAGCAGATGCTGGAGTTCTACTTCGACTACGAGACACAGAACGTGAAGGCTCGCCGCTATAACGTCTCCATCGAGGAGAACGGCGAGGTGACCGTGATTGACGTGGCTCAGGAGAACGTGCCTGACAATATCATCGAGAATCGCATGAACGACATTCTCAACCAGATGATTATCGTTGGCAACGTCGAGGATGGACACCACTACTACAAGAGCAAGGGCGGCTCGCCGGTCTATGTCAGCAATCCTGGCGTGGAGGGCGTGATGACCGTCAGCGGCGGCTGGCAGCTGGAGAAGAGCCAGCCCATCACCGTCGGCACTATCTACGACCTGTCGCAGACGGGTAACGGTAAGTCGTATGTCACCGACTCGTCGCTGCCGATGAGTACCAGTAAGTCGGTCTACACCACCCTGCAGGAGTCGCCGGAATTCTCGGAATTCTTCGACCTGCTGAACGGCGGCGACCCCGACTCTACGGCCTACAGCCTGCTGACCGCACAGCTCGGCTCGAGCAGCTCGGCAAAGAGCTGTGTCGACCAGAACATCAAGGTGTTCGACACTTATAACTATACGGTCTACGTGCCGACAAACCAGGTCATCCGCAAGCTGATTGACGATGGCATCCTGCCGACATGGGAGGACTTCGAGGAGCAGTATGAAATCTACAGCAATCCTGAAGACTACTCTGCCGCAGAGGTGGCCGCTGCAAAGGAAGCTGCCTATGTCATCAAGAATCGCATCGTCAACTTCATGCGCTACCACATCCAGGATAACTCGGTGTTCGTCAGCGGCGAGCCTCAGAGCGAGGTGCAGTTTGAGACGGCCAAGCTGAATCCTGAGAATGGTCGTTATTTCTCGCTCACGGTGACTGCCGACGATAATTCCATGAAGATTACCGACCAGCTGAAGCGCACGGTGAACGTGACCATGAATAACGGACTTTACAACAAGGTCTGCCGTGAATACTGGTTCCAGGGAGCAGGCAACACCCGTACTATCTACACCAGCAACGATGCTGTCATACAGCAGGTAGACGGCGCTCTGTTCTACGATGCAGACCAGCTGAAGCCATGGAAAGACGAACTCAAATTAAGGAGGAAATAACTATGGATAGACTGAGAATTATTATATTGACCGTGGCCGTGATGCTCGGCATGAGTGTCAGCGCACAGGATATTACTTCTGTACACGGTACCGTCAGCGACGACATGGGTCCGCTGATGGGTGCGACCGTTGTCGAAATAGCTGCCGATGGCCGTATCATCGAAAGTGCCATTACTGACTTGAACGGTAACTTCACCATGCGTGTGAAGAATGCGAAGGATAAAATCCGCTTCTCGTATGTGGGATGCAAGACCCAGGTGCTGCCTATCAACAAGTCGACTTTCAACGTCGTTCTCAAGGCAGAGAATCTCATCAAGGAGGTGACGGTGAAGTCAACGCGCCGTCAGACGGGTAACAACCTGCCCATTCCGCAGCGAGAGCTTTCCTATGCTACGCAGACCATCTCGATGAAAGAGTTCGAGGGCCTGTCGTTCACGACTGTCGACGAGGCTTTGCAGGGTCGTATCGCCGGTCTGGACATCGTCTCTGGCGGTGACCTGGGTGCTGGCTCTACCATGCGCCTGCGTGGTACGTCGTCGCTGTCGTCACTGAGTAGCCAGGAGCCGCTGATTGTGGTCGACAACAACATCTGGAACGACGATACTGGTCAGCTGGCCAATGAAGACCTCTCTACGTTTAACAACGAGAAGTTTGCCGACCTGCTGAAGATTAACCCGGAGGATATTGCCAGCATCAACGTGCTGAAGGATGCTGCCTCGACGGCCATCTATGGTACACGAGGCGGTAACGGTGTCATCGAGATTACCACCAAGCGCGGTGTGCGCGGTAAGCCACGCCTCAGCTACTCGCTGAAGCTGACCGGCACCTACCAGCCTGAGGGTTACAAGATGCTGAGTGGTGATGACTACACCATGCTGCTGAAGGAGAGCTACTTCAACCCCCGCCAGAGCGACGATGCCGCCAACGTGCGCGAGCTGAACTACGACCGCTCCTTCCCGGAATACGAGCAGTATAACAACAACACGGACTGGCGTGATGCCATCACGCGAATCGGTTTGCGCCAGAATCACTACCTGACCGTATCTGGTGGTGGTGAGAAGGCCACCTTCCGTATCTCCGGCGGTTACGACCGTGAGACGGGTACGCTGATTGGCACAAAGCTCGATCGCTTCTCGACCCGTGTTAACCTGGACTACGACATTAGCCAGCGCATCCGCGTGTCGACCAACTTCTCAATGACCTATACGAAGAACAAGATGAAGACCAACGACCCGCTGGATACAGCCCGTAAGAAGATGCCGAACATGGGCATTTTCGAGCAGGACCCACAGACGGGTGCGGACACAGACAAGTACTACCAGATGTTGCAGAGCGGCAACAATGTGTTCAATGAAGACCAGAAGGGTTATGTCAACCCGGTTGCCTCGCTGAACTTGGCCAAGAACGAGCAGCGCAGCTACACCCTGCTGCCGGAGCTGATTATCCAGTACGAGCTGTTGGGTCTTGATGCGGATCGTACACGTCTGCAATACCGCGGCTCGGTCTACACGAACATCGACAACGGTTACAATGACATGTTCTATCCGCAGGAGCTGGTGACGACACCGTGGACAAGCGGCATCAACACCAGTACCGCCTCGTCGTCGAAGAGTGTGTCTATCAACACCAAGCATCAGCTGATGCTGACACCGTACTTCCGCAACAAAGACCACTCGCTGATGACCATGCTGCGCATGGAACTCGACAGCGGCTCGTCAAGCTCGCAGAGTACGTCGGGCAAGCTGCTGCCGGCTGGTGGCATCACCAACCCGGATGCTGGTGGACTGATTACGAGCATGTCCTCGAACTTCTACCAGTGGCGCGCACTGCGCTATGCGTTCACCGCACACTATGCCTACAAAGGCCGCTATGTAGCTGACCTCACGCTGAACGCATCGGGAACGACCAAGTTCGGTCCGAACAAGCGCTGGGGCTACAACCCCGCCATATCGCTGAAGTGGATTATCAGCGACGAGCCGTGGATGGAGAAGCTGAAGCCGGCACTCTCGATGTTTGCTATCCGCCCCAGCTGGGCACGCACAGGTACGGAGCCCAACCAGGACTATCTCTACATCAGTAAGTATGGCTCGGCCGACCGCTACTTGGACATGTCGGCCATGAAGCCGCTGAACATTCAGCTCAGTGACATGCACTGGCAGCAGATTACGGAATACAACGTTGGTATGGACCTCGGCTTCCTTGACGACAAGCTGACCTTGACACTGGAAGCCTATCACAAGACGACCACCGACATGCTGCAGCAGAACTATCGCATCGCCTCTAACGCCGGTTTCTCGTCTTTGGCCGTCTACAATGATGGTAAGATGCGTAACCTCGGTTGGGAGTTCCACGTTGATACCCGCCAGCTCGTGAAGGCCGGCAAGTTCACTCTGGACCTGAACGTGAACTTCGGTAACAACAAGAACGAGATTCTTGAGATGAACGAGAACGTGCTGAAGAACTTGAATCCCGACTTCTACTATAGCAACAGGGAAACGCTGCAACGTGTACAGCTGCACAACTCGTTTGGTGCTATCTATGGTTTCCGCTACAAGGGTGTCTACACCCATGGTTTCGATACCTTCAAAGACCTCTCGCAAGAGGAGCGCATCGGCTTCCTGAACGGAACGTTGCCACAGGAGTGGTACGACGAGCGCGGTTGGGAGAAACGCCCCTACACAGCTCCTGTAGCCATGAGTGCTGACGGTAGCATCGTGCTTGACGACGAGGGCAACCCTGTCCGCATGATGTACAACTACACGAATGATGCTTCGGGTAAGAACTACAAGTTCAACGGTGGTGATGCCCAGTATGAGGACATCAACAATGACGGTCAGATTAATGCACTTGACATCGTCTACCTCGGCTCTTCACTGCCGACGTTGACTGGTGGTTTCGGTTTCAGACTGTCTTATGGCCACTGGGCGTTCTCAACACAGTTCAACTACCGTGTCGGCAACAAGATTCTGAACATGGCTCGTCTCGATGCTGAGGCCATGACTGGAAACAACAACCAGAGCCAGGCCGTGAACTACCGCTGGCGTAAGGAGGGCGACGTAACGCCTATCCCCCGTGCCATGTATGGCAGCAACACCAACTACAACACGCTGATCAGCGACCGCTTCGTGGAGAATGGCGACTTCCTGCGTAACAACTACATGCAGCTGTCCTACTATCTCAACAAAAACCAGCTGAAGTGGATTGGACTGAATAAGCTCAGTTTCTACGTCAGCGCTCAGAGGCTGTTCTTGTTCACCAAGTACTCTGGTGTTGACCCGGAGGTGGGTTATGGTGGCTATGGCGCTGCTGTTGACAACAACCCCACGCCGCCGTCGAAGCAGGTAACACTGGGTATTACGGTTGATTTCTAAGCAACTAATTGTATCAAAAGTAAAGAAATGAGAAATATGAAACATACATATTATAAAATAGTCGGTGCATTCCTGGCACTCACAGGACTGACAACCAGCTGCTCTGACTTTCTGGAAATTGAGCCGCTGAACGAAATCATCCGTGATAATTTCTGGAATGAAAAGGCTGACGTAGACAATATTATGGCAGGTTGCTATAGCAGGCTTCAGGCAGACGACATTGTCAGTCGTATGATTGTTTGGGGCGAAGTGCGAAGCGACAACTGTGTGGCTGGACAGAACGTGCAGAGTGATGCCAGCCTGGAGAATGTGTTCAAGGAGAACATCAACGCTTCTAACGAATACACGAAGTACGAAGGCTTCTATGAGGTCATCAATCGCTGTAACATCATCTTGCAGGAAGCACCCGGCGTAGCAGAGAAAGACCCGAGCTACTCGGACAGTGAGCTGCAAGCTACCATCGCCGAGGCTTCCGCCTTGCGCGACCTGTGTTACTTCTACCTGATTCGTGCCTTCCGTAACGTGCCTTACACAACGCAGGCATTTACTGACGACTATCAGGACTTTGAGTTGCCCGCCACACCGTTCTACGATGTGCTGGACTCGCTGATTCTTGACTTGGAGAAGGTGCGGACGATGGCGGTGCGCCGCTACCCGACAGCCTCTGGCACGAAGCAGCTCTACCAGACGGCTCGTATCACACAGGATGTGATTCACGCCATGCTCTGCGAGATGTATCTCTGGAAGCAAGACTACCAGAACTGTGTCAAGTATGCCGACCTGGTCATCCAGTCGAAGAAAGACCTGAAGGAAGATAACCTCAACCGCACCAACAAGGGTCGTCGCGACGATGATGACGAGTTCTTGCTGGGTTATCCGCTGGTCAGCGAGCGCCAAAGCGGCTCGACATCAATCTTCGGCTCTGCTTATTCCCGTGTATTCGGTACAGGTAACAGCGATGAGAGCATCTTTGAGCTGACCTACATGAAGGATAATGACAACATGCTTTCAAATAATGCCATCAACCGCCTCTATGGTAACACCACCAATGCTATCGGCTTCATTGCTCCCTCTGACTATGTGGGAACTGACGTTAAGGAAGAGCGCTACGAGGTGTTCAAGAAGAAGAGGGTTGACGTACGCCCCTATGAGTGGTTTAACTCTGACGGTAGCGGCATCCAGAAATTTGTGGTGCGCGAAGTGAGAGTTGACATTCAGAAGACGGAAAGCAGCTCTGGCGGCGCATCTCGCTATGAGTCGACCGCTTCCAATCGCTATGCTGACGGCAGAAACAAGAGTAACTGGATTATCTATCGTCTGTCTGACATTATGCTGATGAAGGCTGAGGCACTGGTCCAGATGATGAGTGACGATTCAGAGGAGATGCAGAACGAGTACAACCAGGATTTGGTACAACAGGCATTCTTGCTTGTCAACACCATCAACAAGCGTGCTACCTGCGAATATCCGCTGAAAGATACGTTGACCATCAACAACTACAACACCAAGGCTACCATGGGTGAGCTGGTTATGGAAGAGCGCCAGCGCGAGCTGATGTTTGAAGGCAAGCGTTGGTTTGACCTCGTGCGCCGCTCGCTTCGTGACGACGACACCTCGTTCCTCATCTCACAGGTGAACAAGAAAGGTATGTCTAACTCTTCGGCCGTGGCCAACAAGCTGAAGAAGATGGATGCCATCTTCTGGCCTTACTACAAGGATGAACTTAACGTGAACAAGAACCTGGTGCAGAATCCGGCCTTTGGCAGCGGTGAAGACCAGAACTACGAACAGAATCGTTAAGTCTTAGGTAAGAAAAAGTAACAATGAACAGAAACTTTAGTATTATGAGACGACTGAATATCAAGAACAAAATGAAAGGACTGGTGGCCGTGGTCTTGCTGGCTCCGCTTGCTTCCTTGACCGTCAGTTCATGTATAGATGCAGACCCGGACTCGGACAGCTACTATACCTTTACGGGTGAGATGATGAGCGACTATTTGCGGAACAGACCTGAATATAGCCAGTTTACAGAGATTGTGAACCGTGCCGGCATCATGGATTTGCTGTCCACCTATGGTCACTATACCTGCTTTGCTCCAAAGAACGATGCCGTAGGCCGTTATCTGACTAACAGGGGGCTTACGAGCGTTGACCAGCTGACGGATGCCGACTGCGACACGATTGCCCGCACCCACCTGGTGAATAATATGTACTCGACGTTTGAGATGAACGACGGTGTATTGCCTACGCCGAACATGCTGCGCCGAGTGATTGAAATCTCCAATGAGGACAGCTTCGATGAAGACGGCAACCCTGTGGTGACTATCAACCGCATGGCGCACATCTACTTCGCAGAGAAGGACGACTCGGTGGAGAATGGCATCATGCAGCCTGTCAGTGAGGTGCTGGTCAGCTCCAATAGCATGATTACTGACATTCTGAAGAAGAACGACCGCATTTCGCTGTTCTACGAAGCACTCGTGGCTACTGGCCTGCGTGACTCTCTCTTCAAGTATAACGACCCCAACTGGGAAGAGGAGAGGAAGAACTATCCACGCCTCCGTTATACCAGTCACGTCAATCAGGAGACGGCCACCGTGCCTGATACCAAGCAGTATGGCTTTACCATCTTTGTGGAGCCAGACTCCATTCTGCGTACCAAGTATGGCATTAACTCTCTGGAGCAGCTCTACCAGAAAGCCTGCGAGATTTACGATGCGACCTATCCTGAGGATGCTGGCCAGCCTTACCATGACTTCAGCCAGATTCAGGACCGCCGCAATCCGCTGAATCGCTTTGTGGCTTACCACATCCTGACCCGTGACGTGCAGGGATGGAACTTCCTGACACCGCTGAACGACATTGGTATTATGACTGACGTGATGAATCCCGTTGACTGGTACGAGACCATGCTGCCTCACACCATGATGAAGTTTGAGCGCCTGACCGTGTTGAAGTGGGTAGGCACCAGCAAGCGTGGTGAGCGCTACATCAACCGCCGTTATGACAACCTCCACGAGATTCCCGGTGTCATGATTGAGCGCTCTATCGAGTCGCAGTATGACTCGTATGGTCTGAACGGTCGTTACTTCTATGTTGACGACCTGGTGGCTTTCTCGACAGACGTGCGCGACAAGGTGCAGAACATGCGTATCCGCATGGACTTCTCGACCATCTGGCCCGAGCTGATGTCCAATCCGAATATCCGTCAGAACGGTAATCCTGGCCATCAGGATCCGGCCTTTGACGAGACTGCCAAATACGGTCGTAACTACTACTTCCCCAATGGCTATCTGGATGGCGTGACATTGATTGGCTCTGCTGAATTTGTCTATCGTCGCCCGCATGACTATTACGACTGCTACGAAGGTGATGAACTTAACCTCTTTGGTCAGTATGACTTTACCTTCCGTCTGCCGCCTGTGCCGTTTGGCGGACAATGGCAAATCCGAATGGGTTATGCTCAGGAGCCGACCCGTGGTGTTGCCCAGATTTACTTCGATGGTAAGCCGCAGGGAATTCCCCTTGACATGACCAAGACCCTGTCTGACAACAGCATCATGGGTAATGAGTTCTCTTCTTCTTATTCCTCTATGTCTGACGAAGAGAAGGCCGAAGACCAGAAGGCTCTGAAGAACAAGGGTTATTACCGTGGTGCCATGGGCGGTTACCGCTACAATGGCGAGGGTGAGAGCAGCAGCCGTACCAAGGCCATCTTCGGTACACAGGCAAACACCTTCCGCATCGTGTTCTGTACGGTTAACATCGACCCGAATCAAGACCACTATCTGCGCATCCGCAACGTCGGCTCGAAGCAGGGAAACAACAATGAGTTCATGATGGACTACCTGGAGCTTGTGCCGAAGAGTGTCTTCGGTGTGACGGATGATAACGCCATGGAAGATGACCTGTAAACGTTAGAAAGACTACGTTTTGAGATTAACATCAGAAAAAGTAATGTTTATGAGACACATAAAAATGACAAACAAAGTGATAGGGCTGGCACTGGCCGCCCTCACTTTCACGGCTTGTACAGAAACTTGGAACGACCACTATGAGGGTACGACCGACGTTGGTGCTTGGGCCGATAAGACACTCTGGGAGGCTATCAAGGCTGACGGCTCGCTGAACAATTTCGTCCGCGTGGCCGAGGCTACGGGCTACGACCGTTCATTGAACAGCAGCCAGATGTTCACGGTGTTTGCCCCGACTGACGACACGTTCTCTTCATCGGAGGCCGACCAGCTGATAAGCCAGTATAACACGGAGAAGGCAAATGGAGTCAAGGATGAGGACAACACTACCATCAAGACCTTCCTCCGCAATCACATTGCTCTGTACTCCCACTCTGTCTCGGGGACGAGCAGTGACTCTATTGTGATGATGAATGGCAAGTATGCCTTGCTGACCAACGACAAGATAGGCCACAGCGAGCTGACCCTGAAGAACAGGCTCTGTTCTAACGGTCTGCTTTATAAGGTTGCTACACCCGTGACCTATTTCAACAACGTGTTTGAGTACCTGCGTACCGATGCAGACCTCGACAGTCTGGCTAATTTCCTCTATACCTACAATGAGTATGAGTTTATGCCGGATCAGAGTGTGGCTGGCGGTATCAATGACAAGGGCGAGACCGAATATCTCGACTCTGTTACCGTATTGAAGAACGAGTTGTTCGACTACCTCGGCCTGCTGAACTCAGAGGACAGCACCTACTGGGTCGTAGCGCCGACGAATGATGTCTGGTCACGCTTAATCAGCGAATACAACACCTATTTCAACTATGCTGATAATGTTGACAAGCGCGACTCGTTGCAGTATGTAGCTTCGCGTATGGCTATTGTTCAGGGTACTATCTTCAGCCGCACCCAGAATCGTGATGCCGCTGTTCGCGACTCAGCCATGTCTACTGCTGCCGCTACTTATCAGAATCGTCTTTACGCCTGGGGAAGCCGCGACTTCAAGTACTACCAGTACGAGTTCCCGTTCAACCCCGGTGGTGTCTTTGATGGTACAGATAACATCGAGTGTAGTAATGGTGAAGTGCGGAAGGCTGCCAACTGGAACATCAACAAGAATCAGACCTTCATGCGCACCCTCATTGTCGAGGCAGAGACCCGTGACAATCTGAAAGAAGTGAACGAACAGACGACCAAGTCGCCGCTGACCAGCACAGAAGTCTTGTCAAGCAGTGCGTTCTATAACAAGGTGTCGCGTAATACCTTCGCAGTTGTTGAGCCGACAACGGCCAGTGTCAATGCGGAGGTGACGTTCTACCTGCCGAATGTGTTGTCAAACGTCAAGTACGACATCTACGCCGTAATGGTGCCTGCCCTTGCTGCCGACACGCTGGCAACCGAGGCACAGCGCCTGCCGACCAAGCTGCGTTTCACAATCTACTATGAAAACCAGCAGGGTAGGGAGCGTAGTGAGAACTTGAAGAATCCGCTTGATGGAACGAGCGACTACGTGACCACGCCCGACGTGATAGACACCCTTCTTGTGGCTCAGAACTACGAGTTTGAGACTTGCGGCTATGGTCTTACCATGTCGCCGGTGAAGCTCAAGGTCAAGACCCAGATTGGTGCCAAGGAAAACACGACCTATACGCGCACCATGCGTATTGACTGTTTCATCTTGAAACCTCACGAGGATGATTAATCTTCCCTGTATCGAATGACATTAATCACGAATTGAATACAAGCAATATGAAAAAATACATTTTATTTGGACTGACACTGCTGATGGCCTTCCCGCTGAGCGTTATGGCTCAAGACGATGATGAGGATGACGTGGAGGTGGAAACCAGTGCGCGCACCTTTAAGGTCAAGCAGAAGCAATATGCTACCCGTTCAGTGAAGGGTTTCGTTCTTGATGCCACCACCAAGAAGCCTATCTCTGGTGCCATCGTCAAGGCTGACGGAATCGACGGGTACAGTGTACTGACAGACGACGATGGTAGTTATGAGCTGAAAGTACCCCTGTTCGCTACGGCTCTCTTTGTCTCAACCCCCGACTACAATCCTGTACGCCTGGGTTTGCAGAAAGCTGAGACCCAGAAGCAGGTGCTGCTCTACTCGGCTGTCTTCAGTCAGGAGTACGACAATCAAGTGAACAACCGCAACGACCACTCGGCCAATGACTTCAAGTACAGCAACGCTGTCAACATCAAGGAGGAGATTCAGAGCCAGTTGGGAGCTTACGCCTACTCGTCAAGCCGCAACGGTACGCCTGGTGTTGGTAATGTGATGTTTGTGGGTGGTCTGAACTCGCTGAACGTCAACGCCCAGCCTCTGATTGTGGTCGATGGTGTACCTGTTGACCAGCAGTACGGCCGCCTTTTGCTGCACGACGGCTTCTTCAATGATATTCTGACGGGCATCAACCCCGCTGATATCGAGAAGGTGACGGTGATGCGCAATGGTACTGCCCTTTATGGTGCCAAGGGTGCCAATGGCGTGATTCTGATTGACACGCGCCGTAACAAGTCTATGGCTACCCGCATTACGGCCAGCCTTTCTGCCGGCGTGACACTTGAGCCTAAGTACCTGTCGGTCATGAATGCCGACCAGTATCGCGGTTATGCTTCCGAGCTGCTCAAGACCACCAACACCCGTCTGAACTCTTTCAAGTTCCTTGACGAGCGTGAGTATCTTGAGAACGGTCAGCCTAACTATTACTACACGCTTTATCACCAGTCAACCGATTGGAAGGACTATGTCTACCGCACCGCCTTTACCCAGAACTACGGCATCAACGTCGAGGGTGGTGACGCTGTGGCCAACTATAACCTTTCTGTCGGCTATACAGGTGCCCAGAGCCCGCTGAAGTTCAACAACATGAATCGTCTGAACATCCGATTCAATACAGACATTGACCTGACTTATCGTTTCACGATTCGTTTCGATGCTTCATTCAGCAACCAGACACGTAACATTCGTGACGACGGTGCGCCTGAGACCTACGACGAAGGTACGCCTACGTCTCCCGCTTTCTTGGCATATGCTAAGAGCCCCTTCCTGAGCCCTTATACCTACGGCCGTGGTGTGATGAGTACAACCCACTACGACATCGAGGATGAGAGCTATCTGACCGAGGCGTTGGCTCTTTACAGAAACTACAACTGGAAGTTGGCGAATCCCGTGGCTCTCAACGAGTATGGTGATGCAGAGAACAAGAACCGTTTCGAGAACTCGCTGCTCAACATTGCCGCTACGCCGCGCTATCGCTTCAACAGCCATCTGGAACTCTCCGAGCATTTCAGCTACACACTGGTCAACACCAACGAGAAGTACTACATTCCCATCAATGGTGTGCCCGACTACTATGTGTCCAGCGTGAATGCTTTCCGCGAAAACGAGACCCGCTCGCTCTTCTCCAAGCAGAACTCTGTGATGAGCGACACCCGTCTGAAGTGGGAGAATCGCTACGATGCTCACCAGATTTCGCTCTTCGGCGGTGCCCGCATCCTTTGGGATAGCTTTACCTCTAACTCCCAGTTAGGTTACAACACGGGTAGCGATAAGACGCCGTACATGAGTTCCAGCTTGCTGAACGCCCAGACGACGGGCGCCAACGACTCATGGAACTCACTGGCATGGTATGCCCAGGCCAACTACAGCTACATGAGCCGCTACTTCCTGCAGGCTAACTTGACGGTCGAAGGCTCTTCGCGCTTTGGTAGCGAGGCTGGCGACCTGAAGCTCTTTGGTGCTGCCTGGGGCGTATTCCCCGGTGTGCAGGCTTCGTGGATACTGACCAACGAGTCTTGGCTCTCTAACGTGAAGGGTCTTGACTTCCTCCGCCTGACTGCCGGCTACGACATCAGCGGTAACGACGACATTGACTACTATGCCGCCCGCAGCTATTTCCGCGCTTCGCAGTATCTGCAGGACCTCTCTGGTCTGTCTTTCGACGGCATTGGTAACGAGAAGATTCAGTGGGAGACCACTCACCGCTTCAACGTCGGTCTGGAGTCTAACCTCATCAACAACCGCCTGAATCTTCAGTTCAACTACTTCCACTCCAAGACCAACAACCTGCTGACCCGCCAGATGCTGGGCTTCCTCTCTGGTCTGTCAGAGAACTGGTCTAACGGTGGTAAGTTGCAGAACGACGGCTTCGATGTGGCCGCTTCGGTCAAGGTACTCGCCATGAAGGACTGGCGTTGGGAGGTAGGAGCCAGCGTGGGCCACTACAAGAACAAGATTCTTGAGCTGGCTGACGGTCGCAACTATGTCGACAACGAAATCTACGGTGCTACCATCCGCACTCAGGTAGGTCAGGCTGCCAACCTCTTCTATGGCTACAAGACCCTCGGTGTCTTCTCCACCACTCAGGAGGCTGCCGATGCCAACTTGGGCATTCTCTCTGCCAATGGCACATCGGTCATTCCTTTCGAGGCTGGCGACATGCACTTTGCCGACATTAAGGCAGACGGTATCATTACCGATGCCGACCGCACCATCATCGGCGACCCGAACCCCGACATCTATGGTAACATCTTCACCACCCTCTCTTGGAAAGGCTTGAAGCTCGATGTCCGCTTCAACTACTCGTTGGGCAACGATGTCTACAACTACATGCGCTCACAGATGGAGGGCGGTAACCGCTTCATGAATCAGTCGACAGCTCTCAACCGCAGCTGGAAGGTGGAAGGTCAGGAGACCGACGTGCCGCGTCTCACTTTCCAAGACCCGATGGGCAATGCCCGTTTCAGCGACCGCTGGATTGAGGATGGCTCTTACCTGAAGCTGAAGACCGTTACCTTGAGCTATAATCTGCCGCTCAAGTCGCAGTATCTGCAAGGCTTGCAGTTCTGGCTGCAGGGTAACAACCTGCTGACGTTGACCCGCTACTTGGGCACCGACCCTGAGTTCGCCATGACCTCTAACGTCATTGGCCAGGGTATCGACCTGGGCCGCATCGGCCAGAGCCGTTCTATCGTAGCAGGAATTAAGATTAATCTGTAATAATTAGACTAAGAAGTTATGATTAGCAAAATAAATAAATTCATCTGCGCCCTCTGCGTGATGGGCGGTGTCGCTGGTTTGACTTCCTGTGAAGACTTCTTCAACCAGGGGTCTGAGCATGTTATCTTTGCCGACCAGGATCACCTCAACAATGCTGCTGACACCCTCTGGTCAGTAGTGGGCATCATGAACAAGTTGCAGGCCGTTGCCGACCGCACCATCCTGCTGGGTGAGATGCGTGCCGACCTGGTAGACGTGACCGATGCCTCCTCTGCCGACCTGATTCAGCTGGCCTATTTCAATGTTGACGAGAACAACATCTACAACCAGCCGCGCGACTACTATGCCGTTATCAACAACTGCAACTATTTCATAGCCAAGGCCGATACGGCTCTGAAAAACAACCGCTCTGAATATGGTGGTTACATTTTCATGCGTGAGTATGTTTCAGTCAAGGCTTTCCGCGCCTGGACTTACTTGCAGTTAGCGCTGAACTACGGCCGTGTGCCATTTGTCACTGAGCCAATCCTTACCAAAGGAGCTTCCGAGGCAGACTATCCCATGTATGGCATTGAGGATATTTGTGAACACTTCATCAATGACTTGACGCCGCTTATTGGAATCATAGATTACATGGGTAAGGAGAATCCTGGCTATGGAACTATCCGTAGCAACGACTCCCGATTCTTCTATTTCCCTGTCCGTATGCTGTTGGGTGAGCTGAATCTCTGGGCAGGCCACTACCGTGAGGCTGCGCAGTGGTATTACAACTTCATCTCCACTCGCCTTGGGTCAAACTCCAGTTACTGCACTGACGTTAATGAGGCAAGGTGGGATGCTACCGGCGGCTCTTGGGACCGTTTAGTTGACTCTTGGTCTCAGAGGGCGTTTAACAACGAAAGCTATGGAAATGGTGACACAGAGCTGATAACCTACATCCCTGGCGACTCTATTCCCTCTGAGGGTAATTACAGCCAGTTGCGCCTGCTGTTCAATTCTCAGGCCGACAATGAGTACAAAGTGAGCATCCAGCCCTCGAAGGCCATGTTCGATTTGTCTGAGAGCCAGATGTATTGCATGGTGACCAATAATGGCCGTGACACCATCTATGCTCCGAAGAACCTTGAAGACCATCAGTCTGGTGACTTGCGCCTCAGCCGTGTTTATAGCTCTCGCGAGCGGACATACAACAATGAGAAGATTAACGACCAGTCTATCGATAAGTATAGCACCCGCAATGTGCATATCTGGCGCCGCACCATGCTCTATCTGCACTTGGCCGAGGCTCTTAACCGTGCCGGCTATCCGCGCTTTGCATACGCTATTTTGTCGACGGGCGTTAACAACGATGTCATAGAGACCGATGTCATACCTTACCATGATGCCAATGACTCGATTTGGCTCAAGACGTTTGACTTCCCCACATCGCGTTGCATCGTGGCCACTGCTCAGGGTACGGCAAACCAGAACATGGCAGGCATCCACAACCATGGCTCTGGCTGGACACCGGCCAACAAGTACTATCAGTTCCCCGACGACAGCACACTGACCGACCCGGCCGCCCGCCTGGCTTATCAGCAGGAGGCTGTCGAGCGGATGATTGTCGACGAGTGTGCGCTTGAGTTTGCTTTCGAGGGTCAGCGCTTCTACGACCTCATGCGCGTAGCCTTGCGCCGCAACGACCCCGCTTTCCTGGCTGACCGCATCTACGCCCGCCGTGGCGAGGACAAGGTGGCCGACATGAAGGCGCTCATCCGTAACGACCTCTATCAGCCCCGTAACTGGTATCTGAACTGGAACGGCAAGATAGGCTTCAACGAGTAAGAAAACAGATTTCCACTCTTTTCGCAGGGGCGTAGGCTCAACGCCTACGCCCCTGCATTTTTTTGCTGATTTCCCACCTTGCAAAGACTGCTTGGTGATTCACCTTTCTAAAAAAACAAAAAGAAACTTACTTCCTGACAAATGTCACTTCACAACCAATTTAGAATGAAAAAGATGGCAGCCGTCGTGCTGACGGCCCTGTTGCCCGCAGCAGCTGCCGCCCAGGGCGCGGTAGCCGACTATCAGCGTGCCTTTACGATTAACGCGAAATATGCCAACAAGGTAACGAATCAGGCACAGGATGTGCGCTGGCGCGACAGCGTTACCCTGTCCTATCAGGTCGTGCGCCCCGAGGGCTTGCGCTTCGTGGCGGTCAATGCTGCCGACGGTACGCAGACCGACTATGCCACCGAGGCCGAGCTGCAGCAGGCACTCGGCACTGACACCCGTCAGCCCCGCCGTGGCGGAGCGCCCCAGCAGCGGCCGTTTGGCCGCCAGAAGCAGCGCCACTGGATGGAGGTCGACGAAGAGCGCGATGCCTATCCCGTAGCTTCGCCTGACAAGAAGTTCGAGGCGTATATCGAGGGCGAGAACGTGGTTGTCCACGAGACGGGCAAGCCCTGGAGCGAGAAGCGCATTCTCACCCAGGACGGCACGTTAGGGTGCTATTACAGCAACCGCCTTCAGTGGTCGCCCGACGGGCGTTACCTCTTTGCCTACAAGCGCCGCCCTGTGCAGAAACGCTACGTCTACTACGTCGAGTCGTCGCCCGCCGACCAGCTGCAGCCCATTCTCCACCAACAGGAGTATGCCAAGCCCGGCGACGAGCTGCCCCAGCGCTATCCTGTCATCATCCATGTCGAGACGGGGCGGCGTGTCGTTGCGCCTACCGACCTCATCAGCAATCAGTATGACCTGTCCTGGTTTCAGTGGACTGAAGATTCGCGCGAGGTGACGATGGAGTACAACGAGCGCGGCCACAAGGTCTACCGTGTGCTGGCCATGAGTGCCGAGACGGGGCAGCTGCGCACCATTGTCGAAGAGCGGTTTGAGACGTTTGTCAACTATAGCCGCTCGTTCCGCCAGTTCATCAACGGTGGCCGCCAGCTCATCTGGATGAGCGAGCGCGACGGCTGGAACCACCTCTATCTGTTTGATGTGAACGCAGAGCAAGGCGGCAAGGGCGGCAAGAGCAGCAAGTCTGGTAGGGATAGTAGGCTTAGTGGGGGTGGCAGGCAGATTACCAGCGGCGACTGGTGCATCCGCGAGGTGCTGAAGGTCGACGAGGAGGCTGGCGTTATCTATTTCTCAGCCAGCGGCATGGACAAGCACTGCGACCCTTACTACGTCAAGTACTACCGCATCGGGCTCGACGGCAAGCATCTCGTCTGCCTGACCCCTGCCGATGCCAACCATCAGGCGCGCTTCTCTGGCGACTATCGCTATCTGGCCGACACTTACTCTACGGTCAGCACAGCCCCCGTCACTGAGCTGCGCAGTGCCGCCGACGGCCGCCTGCTGAAAACGCTTGAGACGGCCGACCTCAGCCAGCTCACGGCGGCTGGCTGGCGCGCCCCCGAGGTCTTTGTCGCCAAGGCGCGCGACGGCGTGACCGACATCTGGGGTCTTATCCATCGCCCCAGCAACTTCGACCCCCAGAAGACTTATCCTGTCATTGAGTACATCTATTCCGGCCCCGGCGATGCCTACGTGCCGAAGAGCTTCCGCCCCGTACACTGGCCGTGTGGCGACCTGGCTGAGCTGGGCTTCATCGTGGTGCAGATGGATGGCATGGGCACGGGCTGGCGCGGCAAGCAGTTCGAGGATGTCTGCTACAAGAATCTGAAGGATGCGGGCTTCCCCGACCGTCGGCTGTGGATAAAGGCGGCGGCTGAGAAATATGCCTATATGGACACCACGCGTGTCGGCATCTTTGGCTGCTCCGCCGGCGGCCAGGAGTCGATGGCTGCCGTTCTCTTCCACGGCGACTTCTACAAGGCGGCCTACTCCGCCTGCGGCTGCCACGACAACCGCATGGACAAAATCTGGTGGAACGAGCAGTGGATGGGCTGGCCTATCGACAGCAGCTATGTAGCCTCCTCTAACGTAGAGAACGCCTGGCGCTTGCAGCGCCCGCTGATGCTCGTCGTCGGCGAGCTGGACGACAATGTCGACCCAGCCAGCACCATGCAGGTGGCCAATGCGCTGATTAAGGCCAACAAGGACTTTGAGTTAGTGGTTATTCCCGGTGCCCACCACACCATGGGCGAGGCATACGGCGACCACAAGCGCTATGACTTCTTCGTGCGCCATCTGATGGGTGTCAATCCGCCGGAATGGCAGGCTCTGAATGCGAAATAAGAAACTGTAAAAAAAGATAAAGCGATGAATTTGAAACGACTGATTTTCTGTGTTTGCGGTGCTGCCTGCCTGTCGCTGACGGCTCAGGCGCAAAACCCCATTCTGCCGGAGTTGCATGCCGACCCGGAAGTGCTGGCCGACAATGGCCGTTACTACATCTACTCCACCACCGACGGTGCGCCGGGGTGGGGGGGCTACTACTTCACCTGCTACTCGTCGAAGGACCTGAAGCAGTGGCGCTATGAGGGCATCATCCTCGACCTGAAGCGCGACACCCGCTGGGCTAAGGGCAATGCCTGGGCGCCCGCCATCGTCAAGAAAGACGGCCGCTACTACTTCTACTACAGTGGCGACGAGGGGCGGCAGAAAGCCATTGGTGTGGCCATAGCCGACTCGCCCACCGGCCCCTTCCGCGACTTGGGCCACCCCATCATCAACAGCCGGCCGGCTGGTCAGCAGCATGGTCAGCAGATTGATGTCGACGTGTTTACCGACGACGACGGCCAGTCCTATCTCTACTGGGGCAACGGCTACATGGCGGGTGCGAAGCTCAACGCCGACATGACGAGCATCGACACGACCACCATCACGCTCATGACACCGAAGGGCGGCTCGAAGCGCGACTATGAGTACCGCGAAGGCACTTATGTCTTCAAGCGCAAGGGCATCTACTACTTCATGTGGTCGGTCGATGACACTGGCTCGCCCAACTACCATGTGGCTTACGGCACGGCCGACTCGCCGCTCGGCCCCATCAAGGTGGCCGACCAGCCGGTGGTGCTTATCCAGCGCCCTGAGCAGCAGATTTACGGCCCCGCTCACAACAGCGTGGTGCAGGTGCCGGGTAAGGATAAGTGGTACATCGTCTATCACCGCATCAATCCCGCCTATATCGACCGCGAGAACGGGCCGGGCTTCCACCGTGAGGTCTGCATCGACCGCCTTTACTTCAACGACGACGGCACAATCCGCCCGGTAGAGCCGACCAAGTGAGAAAAGCAGGTGGGCTGCCCCCTGAAAAGTGCAATACGTTCACTCATTTTCAAGAGTGAACGTATTGTTTCTTGTTCTTGTTTGTACCAGAATGGCACGTCTTTTTAGCCTTGCGAATATTCCGTGCTGTTCCATTTTTTTTGTTTCCTTCCTTATTTTTTTTGAAAAATGAGTCAACTATACATAAATGTGCGTAATTGTTTGATTCGTAATTGGTTATAGTATGTATAGTGGTTTGCTCGCCACCCCCGACTATACATGATTTTTGCCGGTTTCATGTTATTTTCTACACTTTAGGATTCCAGTTGCGGGGCGAGAATTACCACCCCCGGTGGTAGGTAGGTGTAGTAGGTTTGGTAGGTATAGTAGGTGCAGTAGGTCTGGTCGGTGTCGAAAAGGCAAAAAACTCCGTGAGTTTTG
>JAFLSH010000060.1 GCA_022511055.1 Prevotella sp.
GCCTCTGCCAGCAGACCATTCAACGCGACTCGTTTGCCTGGCCCATTGTCAATGATGGTCAGATGTGGAACACGCCGCTGGTCAGTACGCTCGGCATCTCCAATGTGCCAGAATGTGTTCTCGTTGACCGCTCAGGCACCGTACTCGCCACCGGCCTCAGCGGCGAAGCACTCCGAAAGGAAATAAAGTCCGTGCTTGACAAATAACCGTTTGCTATTTTCCGCAAACAGCTACAATCCACGCTCCGCCCAGTCGCCCCGGTCCAGATTCCTGTACCCAATAGCTTCGGCAATATGCTGTGATTGCACTTTCTCTGCGCAATCCAGGTCGGCAATGGTGCGGGCCACTTTCAGTATGCGGCTATAGGCGCGCGCCGACAGCTTCAGCCGCTCCATGGCCATGCGAAGCATGTTCAGCGAGGCCTCATCGGGCTCGGCAAACTGGTGAATCATGCGCTCAGTCATCTGTGCGTTGCAGTGTACCCCCTTGCAGTCCTTGAATCGGGCCTCTTGCATCTGCCGCGCACGGATAACCCGCTCGCGGATGGTGGCCGAGGGCTCGCCGGGCTCCATCTGGCTGAGCTGGGCGAAGGGCACGGCGGCTAATTCGCAGTGCAGGTCAATGCGGTCGAGCAGTGGGCCGCTGATACGTGACATATAGCGCTGTATCTGCCCCGGTGTGCAGACACAATGGTGGGTCGGGTCGCCGTAATAGCCGCATGGGCAGGGATTCATAGAGGCAACGAACATGAAAGAGCTGGGATATTCCACGGCATAATTAGCCCGGGCGATGGTAATCTTACGGTCTTCCAATGGCTGGCGCAGCACTTCCAGAGTGGTCTTGTTGAACTCTGGCAGCTCATCGAGGAACAAAATGCCGTTGTGTGCCAATGACACTTCACCGGGCGTGGCTTTCGCGGTACCGCCGGTCATGGCAACCTGAGAAATCGTGTGGTGCGGACTGCGGAACGGCCGCTGCGAGATGAGCGACACGTTGCTACCCAGCTTTCCGGCCACCGAGTGTATCTGCGTAGTTTCCAAACTCTCGGCCAGAGACAGCGGCGGCAGAATGGAAGGCAGGCGCTTGGCCAGCATCGACTTGCCGGCACCTGGCGGGCCGATGAGAATGATGTTGTGCGAGCCCGCCGCCGCCACTTCCAAGGCGCGCTTCACGGCCTGCTGCCCTTTCACGTCAGCCATGTCGAGGTCGTAGGTGTACTGGCGGTCATAGAATTCCTTTCTTGTGTCGACAACCATCGGCTCGTAATGGCCGCTACCGTTCAGGAAGGCAACGACATCGGACAGATTTTCCATGCCGTAGACTTCCAGGTTGTTCACCACCGCCGCTTCCCGGACATTCTCCTTCGGCACAATGAGCCCCTTGAACTTCTCCTTCCGCGCCCTGATGGCTATGGGCAGCACGGCGCGCACAGGCTTGAGTGTGCCGTCAAGCCCTAACTCGCCTATCATCATGTAGTCTTTCAGGGGCGGCTCGGCGACCTTTCTGCCCACCGCCAAAATGCCTATGGCGATAGGCAGGTCGAAGCCGCTGCCCTCTTTTCTCAGGTCGGCGGGCGACAAGTTGATGGTCAGGCTGGCCTGCGGGATATTGAAGCCCACGTTGGGCAATGCGGCATATATGCGGTCATAACTCTCCTTGACAGCCAGGTCTGCCAGACCAGACAGTCTGAAGTTGACACCTGAGGTCAGGTTTACTTCAACGGTAATGGGTGTAGCTTCCAGCCCCATAACGGCTGCGCTGTAGGTTTTGACTAACATCTCTCAGTCTCTGTTTCTATTGTTTTTCAATTCTTAATGCAAATTTATAGTTTTCTGCCGAGAAAACCACAGAAAAGATGAGAGATTTAAGTTTTTTATTCTTTTTTCTCAGCAATTATATGTACCTTTGCCGCGAAAAACAAGGCTAACAGAAGACAAGATGAAAATAACAAAGCAACTTTTCCTGCTCGCAGTGCTATGTATGGCCAACGCCCTTGCCGTGTCGGCACAGCCCAAGTTCGGCGAGCGCCCCAAGCTGGTGGTGGGCATTGTGGTCGACCAGATGCGCTGGGATTATCTGTCGCGTTACTATGAGCAGTTCCAGCAAGACGGTTTCCGCCGGCTGACCGACAAGGGTTTTTCGTGCGATAACTGCCTGATTAACTACCTGCCCACCGTGACTTCCATCGGCCATGCCTCGGTCTACACCGGCTCAACGCCCGCCTTTCACGGCATCTGCGGCAACACCTACTTCGACAACGGACACAAGACCTACTGTACCGAAGACACTACGGTCAACGCCGTAGGCACTGACAACCAGAGGTACGGCCAGATGTCGCCATGCAACCTGCTGGCCACCACCATCGGCGACCAGCTGCGGCTGCACACTGACTTCGCCTCGAAGGTCATTGGTGTCAGCTACAAAGACCGCGCCGCCATTCTGCCCGCCGGTCGTGCCGCCAATGCCGCCTACTGGCTTGACCCGAAAAACGGTCAGTTTATCACCAGCACGTATTACATGACCGAACTGCCCGAGTGGGTAAACCAGATGAATCGCCAGCTCAAACAAAACAAAGAGCTGAAAAAAGTCGGCGAAAAGATTGGCTACACCCCGCTCTGCGGCACTATCACCACCGACATGGCCATTGCCGCTTTGCGTGGCGAGCAACTCGGCCAGGGCGAGCATACCGACATGCTCTGCATCAGCTATTCGCAGACCGATGTCATTGGCCACGAATGGGGCACACGCGGCCAGCACACCGATGAGGCTTACCTGCAACTCGACAAGGACATAGCCCGCCTGCTCCGTGCCCTTGATGAACACGTGGGCCGCGGCCAGTATCTGCTATTCCTCACTGCCGACCACGGCGGTGCCCACAACGACCAGTTCCTGCAAGACCATCGGCTGGCCGCCGGCAAATGGCACGAGCCCGCCATGAAAGACAGCGTGGAAGCCTACGTTGCCCGCCAGCTGGGCAATAGCCAGCCGGTCATACAGATGGAACTTGACTACCGTTTCTTCCTCGACCGCCAGTCAATAGCCGCCCAAGGGCTCGACTTCGAGCAGGTCAAGGCTGCCGTGGTTGCCGGTGCCCGCCAGCTGCCGCACGTTCAGTTTGTCGTTGACTATGAACGCGCCACCCAGCAGGGAGTACCCGCCATCATCAGCCAGCGCGCACTCATGGGCTACCATCTGCGCCGCTCTGGAGACGTGCTTGTAGTGTTAGAGCCTGGTTACTACGTCTACGGCTACTGGTCTATACCCACGGGCACCACCCATGGTGGGTGGAATCCCTATGATGCCCACATTCCCCTGCTGTTCTACGGCTGGCAAATCCCAGAAGGCCACACCAGCCGCGAAGTCTATATCACAGACATTGCCCCCACCGTCTGCCAGCTGCTCCATATCCAGCAGCCCAATGCCTGCGTGGGCGAGGCCATCACCGAGATTACCAAGTAATGGCAGAGAGTCAGACCCAAAGAGCCAAGCCCACGGACTATCAGCTCATCGCCTTCGATGCCGATGACACGCTATGGGATTGCCAGTCGCACTTCGACCGTGTAGAGCAGCAGCTCTACCGGCTCATTGCTCCTTACTGCCCCGACCCCGCCGCCGAACTCTACCAGACCGAGGCTGCCAACATGGCCGACCTTGGCTATGGCTGCAAGGCGTTCACCATTTCCGTACTGGAAACAGCGCTCCGCGTAGGCCAAGGCCGCATCGGCCATGCCGACCTTGCGGCTCTGCTCCATGCCGGCAAGCAACTGCTGCAACTGCCCGCCACGCCGCTGCCCAGTGTCAGCGAAACCCTATCGCAACTGCGCCAGCGGCTGAGCATTCCCATGGCGGTCTTCACCAAAGGCGAGCTGCAAGACCAGGAAAACAAGCTGCACCGCTCGGGATTGCTGCCTTTCTTTGACAGCGTAGAGATTACTTCCGACAAAGGCCAGCCAGAATTTCTGGCACTCTGCCGCCGCCACAACATACAGCCTTCGCAGCTGCTCATGGTGGGCAACTCACTCAAAAGCGATATTGCCCCCGCATTGGCAGTCGGCGCATGGGCAGTACACATTCCCTTCCATGTCACTTGGCAACTTGAGGCTCACGCCGATATCGAGCATCCCCGCCTGACCAAGCTCCACCACTTCGCGGAACTCCTCGACCTGCTCGCCTGACATTCTGCCTTCTCGCCCATTTCGGCACGAACTATCCCGAACAGGGCTAATCCTTGAACGGCAACTCTAACTCTACCCACTGCGGCGGCACTTCATCGCGGTGCCCAGACACGCCCAGACCCAGCAGGCGGATGGGGTGCTGGCGGCTGTAGTCAACTTCTTGCATCAGCTGTTTGGCCAGCGGCAGCAAATCATCTTTTGTGCGCAACGTGCGCCCTATGCTGAGACTGCGCGACACCTGCCGGAAATCGTGGAACTTCACCTTCAGGGTCAGCGTGTGCCCCTCGAACTGGCTCTTTCTGATACGCTCCACCAGTTCAAGCACAATGTGGTACAGTTCAATGGTCACCGCCGCCGGCTCGCTCAGGTCGTGGGCGAAAGTGCGCTCACAGCTGACCGACTTCCGCTGCCACTCCGCCACCACCGGGCGCTCATCTATGCCGCGGGCAAAGTCGTAGAACACGCGCCCCATCTTGCCGAACTCCCGGGTCAGATATTCCAGTGACACCTGCCGCAAATCGGCTCCCGTAAAGATGCCCATGCGGTGCATGTGGGCAGCAGTCTGCCGCCCTACGCCCCAGAAGCGTGTCACCTTCAGCGGGCTGATGAAGTCGAGCGCCCGGTCAGGGTGTACTACGCAAAGCCCATCAGGCTTGCGGTAGTCACTGGCTATCTTGGCCAGAAACTTGCAGTAGCTCACGCCCGCCGATGCGGTCAGCCCCGTCTCGGCCTTGATGCGCGCCTTGATTTCGCGCGCTATGTCAACGCCCAACGACATGCCCCGCTTGTTCTGCGTTACATCGAGGAAGGCTTCATCTAACGAAAGCGGCTCTATCAGGTCTGTATAGTCCTGGAAAATGGCACGAATCTGCCCAGAGACCTCCTTGTACTTACGGAAGTCTGGCTCAACAATAATCAGCCCCGGGCAGCGGCGCTTGGCCACCTGAATGCTCAGCGCCGAGTGTACGCCGTAGGGGCGCGCTTCATAGCTGGCAGTCGACACCACGCCGCGCTCCGTATCATGCCCCACTGCCACAGGCCGCCCGCGCAACTCAGGGCGGTCGCGCTGCTCAACGGCGGCATAGAACTGGTCCATGTCTACGTGAATGATTTTCCTCTGTTGTTCCATCGGCCGGGATGCTGACTGCGGCGACAGGCAACCATGACTGCTGTGCGCCGTTTCCTTTTGTCAGGTGCAAAGGTAGTGAAATTCCCGTAATTGCTGCCCAAGCTGCTGTTAAACAGTCTTAATCCCAAGGCGGCGGCGCAGGCTCTACGCCTAAGAGATGGCGATTTGGGCAAATCGAGCCTGCGTTATGTGAATTTAACTGAAAAAGAAGAATGTTTACGGTGAAGATTGAAGGATTCACGGAATTTTTGCGTACCTTTGCCCCGAAAAGCGACAAGCTGCAAGGAAAACCTCTTTTTGACTATGGATAGACTACTGCAACAGTTCCCTCCCATCACCCTGGCCGAGATGAGCGGCGTGAAGCTGATGAACCGCACGGACACGAAGTTCGTGACCACCATGCCGCAGCTCTGCCGACTGCTGGAGATGGCGCAGGGCGACTACTTTGCGCAGGAGATTGACGGCGAGCGGAACATGCTCTACGACACGACCTATTTCGACACGGCCGACTTTGCCATGTTCCGTGCCCATCAGCACGGCCATGCGGGGCGGCAGAAAATCAGGTTTCGCACCTATGTCAGCTCGAACTTGCAGTTCATGGAGGTCAAGACGAAGAACAACCACGGGCGGACAAAGAAAAAGCGCATTGAGGTGACCGACATGAATCTCTGCGACGAGCAGAAGCGCACATTCCTTGCCAGCCATCTGCGCTTTGATGCAGACACGCTGACACCACACACGCACAACTATTTCCACCGCGTAACACTGGTAAACCGGCAGAAGACCGAGCGGCTGACCATAGACTCGCAGCTGCAGTTCAACAACGTGCTGACAGGACAGAGCCGCGACATGGGCCAGCTGGTCATTATCGAGCTGAAACGTGACGGACTGGTCTACTCGCCTGTGCTGGAGATGCTGCGGCAGCTACGCATCCGCCCGCACGGCTTCAGCAAGTACTGCATGGGGGCAGCCATGACCAACGACCAGCTGCCCATCAACCGCTTCAAGCCGAAGCTGCGTGACGTGGAAAGAATGCTGAGAACTAACAATTACTAAAAAACCGTATAAGATGACGACTATTCTAATGAACTTATTTTCCGCAGACCTGTGGGGCATGGTGCTGAACACCCTGTTTTCTGCCGGTTTCGGGTCTACCATGCTGCGATTTCTCATCTGCGTGGCAGTCAACTGGGTGATTATTGCCAGACTTTACTACAAGAAGAGCCACCGGCGCGACTTCTTCTTCACGTTCATGCTGATGACCGTGGCCATTTTCTTCCTGGTCTACTTCATGATGGGCATGGACCGCGGCAAGGCGACCATGGGTGTCGGCCTGGGCCTGTTCGGCATCTTCTCTATCATGCGCTACCGCACGGATGCCATGCCAGTCAGGGAGATGACCTATCTGTTTATCATCATCTGCCTGTCAGTAGTCCACGCCATGGCCGAGGACTACGGCGACCTGCTGGTTGTAGACATAGTGACCATGCTGTCTATCTGGCTCTGCGAGCTAAGCCTGAAGGTGCAGCAGACCAAGCTGATTCAGTACGACCGTATCGAGCTTATCAAGCCCGAGCGGCGGCAGGAGCTGGTGGCCGACCTGGAGCAGCGCACGGGCCTGAAGGTGCTGAAGGTAGATGTCGGCGGCATTGACTTTCTGAAAGACACGGCGGTGCTGCGCATCACCTACGAAGGCGACACGGCCAGCGATGTCAACGGACAATTCAAGGTAAGGAAATCACAATGGAGAAGCGAATAATAGCCCTGCTGCTTGCGGCCGTGGCCGCAGTGACAGGCGCCTGGGCACAGGGTAACGACTTCGGCATCTGGACAGAGGCCGGACTGGAGAAGAGCCTGACCAGACGGCTGGCCGTGGGGCTGGAGACCGAGTTCCGCACACGCGACAACACCAGCGAAGCCGACCGCTGGAGCGGCGGGCTGTCGGCCGAGTACAGGCTGACCCGCTGGCTGAAGGCATCGGCAGGCTACACGCTGCTCTACGACCACAATCACAAGGTGAACAGCAGCGGCAAGAAGTTCTCTGACTACTGGGGGCTTCGCCACCGCACCAACGTGTCGCTGACGGCCTCGCACAACCTCGGCCGGCTGAACATCTCGCTGCGCGAGCGCTGGCAGTACACCTACCGGCCGGAGCGCACCGTGGACCGCTACTGGAACTACACCGATGAAGACGACGACAGGTACTACGGCGACCCGATTGTCAAGAAAGGCATCACAGAGACACACACCTACGGCGCGAAGTCGAGCCACAAATGGCGCAACCGCCTGCAGCTGAAGTACAAGCTGAACAAGCAGTGGCGCCCATACGCCAGCGCAGAGAGCGTGGTGGGCAGCAGCGGGCTCGACAAGATGCGCTACACCATAGGCACCGAACTGCGCATCAACAAGCAGCACTCGGTCAGCCTGGGCTATATGCTGCAAAACAGCTACAAAGACGACGAGGAAGGCAACCGCCACGTGCTGGGCGTGGGCTATAACTTCAAGCTATAGGGTCTCGAGGCTGGGACAGGCACTGACGTACGCAACCAAGGATTAACTAACAACAGACAAGTAACAACACACAATGATGAAGACAAGAATGATTCTGTGGATAGCGGCATGGCTACTGGCCATGCCAGGCACTTCGGCCGCCGAAAAAGCATGGCTGGACATCACCAAGCAGTTCATAGTAAATCCCGGCTTCGATGGGAACAGCAGCGAAGGCTGGACCTACGAGAGCGGCGCCTCGTCTCAGGCACTCAGCTACGACTGCATGGAGTTCTGGAACGGCTGGTACTACCTGCAGCAGCAGCTGACGGGGCTGCCCAAGGGGCACTACAGGCTGAGCGTACAGGCTTACTACCGCTGCGCCGACAACGACATAGACTACTACGACTACAAAAGCAACAGCCAGCACATTACCGGCATGCTGTTTGCCGACCAGGGCGACTCGCGCCAGGAGCAGGCGCTGCGCAGTGTCTACTCAGAGTCGCTGGACTATGATGCTGCGTGGAACTGCTGGTCGGCCGACGGCCGGTACTACCCCAACGGCATGGCTTCAGGCAGCGAGTGCTTCGGCCGGGGCATGTACTGGAACTCGATGGAGTTCGATGCCGAGGGCGACCTGACCATCGGCCTCTACTGCTACGAGGCCGCCGGCTCTAACTGGACACTCTTCGACAACTTCAAGCTGGAGTACTACGGCGAGCAGGTGCCCGTGAGCAGCATCGCGCTGACACCCGAGAAGACCGAGATTGTCATGGGCGAGACCATTGCCTGCCAGGCCACCGTACTGCCCGAGAACGCACTGATAAAGAAGCTGACCTGGACTTCGGGCAACGACAAGGTGGCCACGGTCGACCAGAACGGCAACATCACCGGCGTGAGCCGGGGCACGGCCACCATCACGGCCGCCGCCCAGGACGGCTCAGGCGCCAGGCAGGCAGTCCGCATCACCGTGACCCGCAACATGGCCACCGAGGGCAGCATTATCATCAACGAAATCATGGCCTCTAACGTCGACGAGTACATCAGCCCGGCCTTCAACTTCGACGGCTGGATAGAGCTGTACAACCCCACCGACCTGCCGGTGGAGCTGGCGGGGCTGGTCATCAGCGACGAGGCCAACGGCGAAGGCCCGTGGACCGTGCCCGACAACTCTGGCGTAGTGCCTGCCAAGGGCTTCAAGCTCCTCTGGTTTGACAGCAACGGCATCAAGGCTTCCAATGCGCCGTTCAAGCTCGACACCGACGGCGGCCGCCTTGTCATCGAGGCCGCCGACGGCACACGGCTGGCCACCCAGGACTACCCGCCCAGCATGGAGCGCACCAGCTACGCCCGCTCCGAAGACGGCGGCGGCACCTGGGGCGTGACGGGCACACCGACACCCGAGCAGTCAAACCAGGGCATCAGCTTTGCCCAGAAGCAGCTGGCCGCGCCCGTGGTCGACCAGCCCTCGCAGCTGTTCTCGGGCAGCCTCACCATCAACGTGACCATTCCCGCCGGCTGCACCCTGCGCTACACCCTCGACGGAACGCTGCCCACGCAGACCCACGGCTACACCAGCACCCGCGGACAGTTCAAGACCAGCGAGAGCAAGGTCTACCGCTTCCGCCTGTATGCCGACGGCATGCTGCCCTCGACCGTGACCAGCCGCTCCTATATCCTGCGCGACCGCGACTACACACTGCCCGTTGTGGCGGTGGTGGCCGACCCGGACTTCCTCTACAGCACGGAGATTGGCGTGATGGCGAAAGGCCCCAACGGCCGGCCCGGCAACGGACAAAGCGACAAGTGCAACTGGAACATGGACTGGGAGCGCCCGGTCAACTTCTCATACCTGACGGCCGACGGCGAGATGGTGCTGAACCAGGACGTGAACCTGGAGATGTGCGGCGGCTGGAGCCGGGCATGGACCCCGCATTCATTCAAGCTGAAGGGCAACAAGGAGCTGGGCGGCTCGAAAGACCTGCTCTACCCCTTCTTCAGCGAGAAGCCCTACATACGCAACCGCACCCTGCAAATCCGCAACGGCGGCAACGACACCTGGGCCCGCTTCAAGGACCCCTCGCTGCAACACCTGGTGCAGACGGCCGGTGTCAACGTTGACGTGCAGAGCTACCAGCCCGTACACGAGTTCATCAACGGCAACTACATAGGCGTACTCAACGTGCGCGAGCCGAACAACAAGCACTATGTCTACGCCAACTACGGCTGGGACGACACCGAGATTGACCAGTTCGAGATGTCGCCCGACTCGGGCTACGTGCAGAAGTGCGGCACGCCCGATGCCTACAACGAGCTGGTCGACATACTCTCGGCCGATGCCGCCAACGCCGAGACCTATGCCGAAATCCGCCAGCTGCTCGACGTAGATGCCTATGCCAACTACATGGCGGCCGAGACGTACCTGGGCAACTGGGACTGGCCGCAGAACAATGTCAAGGGCTTCCGCTACCGGGGCGACGGCGGCAAGTTCCGCTTCGTACTCTTCGACCTTGACGGCTCGTTCAACAGCAATTCCCCCTTCAACGACTTCATGGGGAAGGAGGTCTACACCTTCGATGAGCTTTACCCGCGCGGCACAGGGCGCATCAGGGAGCAGATACGCTTCGTGACCCTGTTCAAGAACTTGCTGAAGAACGACCAGTTCCGCCGCCAGTTCATTGACACCTACTGCCTGATGGGCGGCAGCGTGTTCGAGAAGAGCCGCGCCAGCAAGATTATAGACGAGCTGCTGGAGCGGGTGGAGCCGGCCATGAATCTGGAGTGGGCCTCGGCCAGCGGCACGGCCAACGACGTGAAGAACAGCCTGAACAGCCGCCTGACTACGGCCAACACGGCCCTGCGCAACCACTCGGCCATGAAGCTCATCAGCAGTGCCAGCCGCTACAAGCTGTCGAGCGATGCCGAGGGCGCCCAGCTGACGGTCAACGGACAGCAAGTGCCGACGGGCCGCTTCGACGGCTATCTCTACCAGCCCGCCACGCTCAAGGCCATTGCCCCTGCCGGCTACGCCTTCCAGGGATGGTACAAGCAGGGAGGCGACAACCAGATACTGAAGTCGGGCGCCATGTGGAGCTACTACGACGGAGGCAGCCTTGACACCGAGAACTGGACTGCGCCCACCTACTCAAGCACCAAGTGGAAGACGGGCCTCTCGCCGCTGGGCTACGGCAAGACCGGCGTGAAGACCACCCTGAGCTACGGCTCTGACAGCAACAACAAGCGACCCACCTACTACTTCCGCGCAACGGTCAGCCTGCCAGCCGAGCCGAAAGCGAAAGACGTGGTGACCATGGACTTCACCATCGACGACGGAATGGTCATCTATGTCAACGGCACGGAGGCCGGCCGCTACAACATGCCTTCGGGCACGGTCAGCTACAAGACCTACGCCTCGACCTACGCCCCCGGCAACCCCGACCACGGGAGCATAGACCTGCCCATCGGGCTCTTCCACGAGGGCAGCAACGTGATTGCCGTTGAAGTACACAACAACTCGGCCAACTCCAGCGACATCTACTGGGATGCCGCAATCAGCACCAGCGTGGGAACGGTCGACGTGGATGCCTACTCGACCGACGCGGAAATCGAACTGCCCGGCAGCGCCATGAACCTGATAGCCTGCTTCCAGCCGCTGACCCCGGCCGAGCGGCAGGCACAGGGCATCACCCCCGTGCGCATCAACGAGGTGAGCGGCTCCAACGACAGCTTCATTGACGAGTATGGCAAGAAGGGCGACTGGGTGGAACTCTACAACACGACCGATGAAGAGGTAGACGTAGAGGGCATGTACCTGACAGACGACGTGAAGCAGCCCACCAAGTACCAGATAACCAAGGCCGGAACGCAGGCACAGACCAAGATTCCCGCCCACGGCTACCTCATTGTCTGGTGCGACAAGCGCGAGACCACCAGCCAGGGGCTGCATGCCTCGTTCAAAATCAGCGGCGACGGCGGACAGATAGCACTGACCGCAGCCGACAAGAGCTGGACCGACGTGCTGACCTACGAAGCCCACGATGCCAACACCACCATCGGCCGCTTCCCTGACGGCGCCGCCACGGTCTTTGCCATGAACGTGCCCACCATTGGCCACGCCAACCTGCTGACCAGCTATCTCACGGAGGTGAAGCAGGGCGACCCCGAGACAAACAGCATGAAGCCCATCGCCTCGGCCAACGGCTTCCGCATACGCTACGGCTCGCAGCAGCTGCTGCTGAAGAGCGAGGATGACGGCACCGCCACGGTAGACATCTACACCACCAGCGGCCAGCTGGTCGAGCATGCCACGGTCGACATACAGGGCGGCACCGCCCGCCTTGACGTGTCGCCGCTGTCGACAGGCTTCTACGTGGCACGCGCCATCCGCTCTGACGGCACACGTGTCAGCTGCAAGTTCATGAAGTAAGGCGCAGGGCAGTCGCGCCCATCGCACCGCACCTATCCGCCAGCCCCAAAAGCCATACTGAGCTTTTGGGGCTGGCATTTTAGGAAATTAAGCGGCACTTTACGGAAAATACTCCGTGAGTTTTGGGAAAAAAGCGGCACTTTAGCTGAAAAAAGCGGCACTTTAGAAAAATTAC
>JAFLSH010000061.1:0-9203 GCA_022511055.1 Prevotella sp.
GTGCCTTAGTCTTTCAGCGAGTAGGTGATGGTGGTGACCACTCTTACCTTCTTGATGTAGGGGGTGTTCGCATCGCGGTCAGAGATGGAGAACTGCCCCTGGTCGGCGGTCATGATTTTGTTGAGTTTGCTGTTGCTGTTCTCCGCGAACTTCTCGGCGGTGGTCTGGGCGTTCTTGATGGCCTCCTCCATCATTGCGGGCTTCATCTGCTGGAACGACACGTACTCGTACTCCACGCGGCTCTCGTAGCCGCCGTCGACCACGGCCACGCCCTGCTTGAGCAGCTCGCCCTGTCGCGCAATGATGCTGCGAATGAGTTTCACGTTCCGCGAAGTGACCGTTATCGTCGAAGTGATGTTGTAGCGGTAGGTGTGTATCTGCTGGTTGTACTGGTTGGCGTTCATGTCAATCACGGTGGGCGCGTCGACCATGATTTCCTCGGCCTTGACTCCGTTCTTCATCAGGAAATCCTTGATTTTGCCGGTTGTCACGTTGATGTTGCCGTAGAGTACGGCCAGGTCGTTGCCTAACTCCTTCGTCTTGATGGGCCATGTCACCTTGTCGGCCTCCACCTCCTTCTCTGACAGTCCTTTTACGGTTACGCAGCGGTCTTTCTCCGCAAAGTTGTTGATTCCCTGCTTGATGCACAAGCCGAGAAAAGCAATCCCCAATGCCAAGATGATGGCTTCCCTGATTCTGCTCATACGCTTATCTGTTTTTTAAAAGTTGATGCTTTCTGTTCTGTACCGCGCCGTGGTCAGCAGTTCTCGTCGAGTGCCTCGACACAGTCGCGGCAGGCTAACGTTTCCATGCTCATCCATTCCAGGCACTCGTCAAGGCTGGGGAACGTGCGGATGGTGGCGACCTTCCGCGAGTGGCCGCTCTGCGGGTGCCAGTAGTCCACGAGACCCTCTACCGCCACTGTGCCGTCGGCTTCCATCCTCGCACACAGGTTCATGCAGTCGAAGAGATAGTCCTCGTTGGGAGCGGCGGGATAGGTTGGGCGGGCCACGTAGTTAGCGGCAATGCCCATAGCCTTGCAGTCTTGCAGTTCCTGCAACAGAGAGGAAATCTGGGTGGAGCAGCACATGTCCATGTTGAACAGCCAGAGAGGTCCGTGAGCCATAGTCTTGAAATGAGTTTATGTTAGTGAACGGTTTTTTGAATCATTGCTGAAAAACGCCACAAAGATACTGCTTTTTTGTGAAATCACACAAATTCTGACCGTGAATGTATGTTATTTTTTTATACAGCTCAGGGTGTCCGCGTCTTTTTCATCAGCTTGTCGATGGCCTTGTCGAGCGATTCGGTCGGCTCGATGATGTTATAGTCCTCCCAGAAGTCGGGGTCGCGGAAATAGTCCACCTGGTCGTAGAAGTTGTCGCGGGTGTCGAAGCTGTTGCGGCCTGAGATGGGCTGTATGCCCTCGCCGGTCTTGTCTGTCACCGCCATTTCGCAGAATGCCGCGAAGGGTGTGGCGAAGAGCCGCCGCTTCCAGTCGCAGTTGAAGCGGAACACGTTGCGCACGTAGCTGATGCGGGTCACCCCGTCTTCGTAGCGGTAGTCAATGACCGTCGACAGCTCCTTGGGGGTGAATCTCACGCCTGCCGGCTTGCGCACAAGCATGGTGCGGGTGGCCTTTTCGCGGTCGTTCATGTCGAGTGCCAGCTCCGCCCGCGTAAAGGCCAGTGTCTCGCGGTCAATGTACAGCCTTCCGTGGAACAGGGCGTAGGGCATGTCTGCATTGGGGGCAAGGCTGACCACGTACTGCATGCGGTCGTCAATGGTTTCGGGCTGCTCCAGCGTGAACGAGTAGCAGTTCAGGTCGGCATCGTTGAGCAGAAAGTCCAAGTTCTTGGCTATGTCGAGCTGAACGGGCTGCACGGGGCCGCCCATCACCTTCACGCTGAGCGTGTCGCCCCGCTTGGGGCTGAGCAGGCGGCGCCCTTTGCGTATGGCCACCCGGTCTTTGGAAGAGCTGTGTCCGTAGGCGGTCTTGTACATGTCGACTACGCCCTCGGCCACGTAGATGAAGTGCTGCCGCTTCATGGCCGTCTCGCGGTAGAAGCAGCTGTAGAGTTCCGGCTGGCGGATGTAGTTCTCGGGAATCTTCTTGATGGCAATGTTCACCAGCTCCCGGGGATTCTCCGTCCACACCACCACCTCCTGAAGCTGAACGACTGCCGGCTTCAGGCGGACACCCAGGGGTGTCGTCGGCACTGCCGGCACCTTGACCTGCCGCGATTGGTAGCCTAAGTGCGAGACCACTATTGCCGTTGGCGGCTCGTCGGTCTTCAGCGTGAAGAAGCCGTCGTCGTTGGTGACAACCGAGAGGCTGGTCTTGGGCACGGAGACGGTGGCCTGCGCAATCCGCTCGCCCGTGGTTTCGTTGGTGACAGTGCCGCTGAGTACATATTTCTGCGCCATCGCGCCTGACACTATGGCAACCAGTGCCAGCAGCAAGAACAGTCTCTTGCCGTTCATCGTCGTTTCAAGGAATTTTTCCATGTTGTTCGCCCCTTCTCTGTTGTTAGTCATTTAGTTTGGGTACAAAGTTACGAAAAAAGGAACAAAAACAACGATAAAAACGGCGGAAAAATGTGTAAAAAATACAGATTCCGCCCCTTTATTTTGTCAGCAGCACAATGGCGTATGCCGATATGCCCTCCTCGCGGCCGGTAAATCCGAGCCGCTCGGTGGTGGTGGCCTTGATGGAAACCTGGTCTTCATCGCAGCCAATGACCTCGGCCATGCAAGCCTTCATGGCGGGAATGTGCGGATTCATCTTCGGCCGCTCGGCGCAGATGGTCGCATCAATGTTGCCCAGCCGATAGCCCTTTGTCGCTATCAGCTCTACCGTCTTCCGCAGAATGACCTTGCTGTCCATGCCCTCAGTCTCTGCCGCCGTGTCGGGGAAGTGGTAGCCTATGTCGCGCATGTTGGCTGCGCCGAGCATGGCATCGCACACGGCATGCAGCAGCACGTCGGCATCGCTGTGGCCCAGCAGCCCTTTCTCGAAGTCTATGCGAATGCCGCCCATCCAGAGTTCGCGGCCCTCAACCAGCCGGTGAACATCGTAGCCAAGACCTACTCTCATCATCATCGTTTGCAGTTTTTCTTATCGTTTGAACAAGTCCTTCAGTCCGTCCATGTCGAAGGCCAGGGTGAAGCGCAGGGTCTGGTCGAGCGGGTTGCTGCGCGCGGTGGAGATGACATAGCCCACGTCGAGCGAGAACACGTTCATGCGGAAACCGCCGCCGACCGTGAAGTATTTCAGGTTGCCCTTCGCCTCGGCCTGATGGTGGTAGCCGGCACGGAGCGTGAACTTGTCGCTGTAGGTGTACTCAGCACCCACGGACCACTGCACCTCCTGCAGCTCCTCCTTGAAGCCGCCGGGGGCATCGCTGAAGCTCTGGAACATACCCTTGATAGAGCCTACGTCACTGTATTCGCGGCGCACACGGTCCTGGTAGTCGCTGTTGTTCTCGCCCTCTTCCTGCAAGGGTACTGTCGGCACCAGCAGCTTGTTGGCATCGGCAGAGATGGAGAAGCGGTTGTACTCGTCGACAGGTATCATGAGCGAGAGACCCAGGCGCATGTTGGCCGGCAGGAACTGGCTTTCCTCGTCGCCGTAATAGGAGATTTTCGAGCCAATGTTGCGAATGTTCAGACCCAGGCCCAGCTGGCACTCGCGGCTGCCCAGCATGACATAGTTATTGTAGTACATGGCCAGGTCGGCGGCAAAGGCCGAAGCCGGCTTCGAGTCTTCTGAGTAGTCCCAGCGCAGGTCGCTGTAAATCCAGCGGATGCCCGCTGCCAGCGAAAAGGTCTCGCTGAGCATGAGCGAGTAGGCAGCATCAATCGACATTTCGTAGGGCTTGACTATCATGCCGTTCTGGTCGACTAACTCCACGTCGCCGAGCGAGAAATAGCGCAGCGAGCCCGAGATGGCCGAGTAGTCGCCAATGCGATAGTAGCCTGCCATGTAGGCCAGGTCAATGTCGCTCGTCAGCTGGCGCAGCCACGGCGTGTAGTTCAGCGCCACACCCGCGCGGCTGATGCAGAAGGGATACTTGGCGGGGTTCCAATACTGGGAGTTGACATCGGGGTCGGTGGCAGCGCCAATGTCACCCATGCCGCCGCCACGCGCATCGGGGGCAATGGTCTCTGAGATGACTGCATGCTCCACGGGGTTGTACGTGGTCAGCTTGTCACTCTGGGCTGCCGCGCCTAATGTCGCCAACAGCAGCGCGAGGGCTGAACAGTATCTAATATTCACTTTCATACTATGATAATAACGCACGCCAGTGGCTATTTATTGTTTAGCACAATCAATTTCTTGGCTTTCGAGACCCAGGGGCTGCCATCGCTGCTGAGCATCACGCGGTAGACATAGACCCCGGTCTGTAGCCGGCTGCCGCCGTCGAGGGTGAGATTCCAGTCGAGGGTGTAGGTGTTGCCCATTGAGATGCCGCTCTCGGTGTGCTGCCAGAGTTGCCGGCCTGACATGTCGAACAGGTCAAGCCTTACACTCAGCTCCGAGTCGGCCCTGTCGTGGGTAATTATGAAGGTGGTCTGCGTGGTGGCGGGATTGGCGGTGCAGTCGATGGTGAACTCTCCCGGCTCAAGGGATTTCTCGACCTTGAAGCGCAGCTCTGCCACAGAAGAGTTGTTCAGCACGTCCCAGGCGCGGAACAGCAGATGGTGGTCGCCGTAGTCCAGCCGGGGAATGCTGTAGCCAACGTGCCCCTGGCGGTAGTCGCCAAACTCATACTGGAAATAGTCGTTCAGCGAGTAGGTGCGCGCCAGCTCGCCGTCAATGATAAGTTCCAGGTCGTGGCCGATGCCGCTGCCAGAGGCGTTGATGCCGTCCTTGTCGGTCAGCTCTGCGTAGAAATAGGGCGTGGGGTTGACACTGCCGCCGTTTGTGAATGAGGGGGAGTTCAGGTAGCAGTAGATGCTGGGGCCTATGCCATCGCTGACATCGGCAGCTTCGCCGGTCATGGTGAAACTGTTGTCAACGCCGTGCGCCGACAGGGTCTTGCCGTTGTTAATGGCATAGAAGGTCAGCTGCCCGTGCCCCTCAGAGTAGCTCAGGTCCTTGGGCAGTGCAAAGGTCATGGTGAAGCGGCCGTTGCGCACGCTGTCAGTGCCGCTGAACAGGGTGTTCGGTCTGTCTTGGTAGGTGAAAGGCACCGTCGTGTCGTGTTCGCTGTTCATGCGGCAGACAATGGTCTCCTCTACGTCTTTGGCAATGACCGTCACCGTGCCGCTGAAGTCGGGCGCATCGGCAATGTGGCCGCTCAGGGTCACCGTCTGTCCGGCCTTCAGCGCCACGTTGGCCGTGCCGGCCGGCTGCCCGTTGATGCTGTCGAGCGCCACCCGCAGTGTCGGGCTGGCCAATGTCAGCGCAGGGTCGCCCAACAGCGCATATTGCAGTTTGTTGGCTGTGCGGTCACCGCCAGAGGTAATCATGTAGTTCTTGGCCAGCCGTACCGCCTCGCCCACGGAGTGGCGCACTCCATGCTCGTCAGTGCCCAGCACGTACTGCATGAAGGCTTGGTTGAGCGCGCTGTTGTAGTTGGAGTAGACCGTGCGCGTTGTGCCGAAGAACACCACAGCTCCGCCGTTCTTGTTGAACACCGCCGTCTCGCCAATGCAGTCTTCCTGCCCGTCGTATGGCATGATATCGCACGAGAGCGTTACCCAGAGCGGCAGCTGCAAGGAGGTAGTGGCGGCAAAGTCGCTCAGGCCCACCACCTGCTCGTGCGAGAGGGTGTAGGGCGCGCCGTGGCCGCTGTAGTTCATGATAAGCGCGCCGCTCTGCATCTGCTGGCGGATAAGGCGTGTTACATCAGGGTAGGAAAAGCCCGTGGCAGAAGCCTGCCGCTCATAGGCATCCCAGTAAATCTTCTTGATGTTGAAGGCAGGGTGGAGCGCCTGCACACGGCGCACAATGCTGTCGGCATCGCGCATGTGCAGATTGTTGTTACCATCATCGCCCATGAAGCAGAGCGTGTTCTGCCAGGCACCGGCATGCTCGTTGTTGATGTAGCTGATGGTCTTGTCTACCATGACCTTGGCCTCCGCCTCGGTGCGGGCGGGGAAACGGCCTACTGCCACGTCAGCCTTGTCGCTGGAGCGCAGGTTTGCACCCTCACCGTCATCGAGCATGCAGAAATAGTCATCAGTCACATAGCTGTCGGTGGCGCTGAACGAGTTTTCGCTCTCGTAGCACAGCAGAAAATCATCGGGATTGGTGGTGCGCCACACGGCGGAGCGCATGCGGTTGTCCCATGCGCCATCGCCAAACATCAGCAGGTAGCGCGGCAGGTCACTCTCGGTCGTTGCGCGGTCGTAGAGCATCTTCAGATAACGGCGATAGGCATTGGCATCGGGCGTTCCGCTGCTGAACTCGTTGAACAATTCGTCTGCGGGCAGCAGGCGCACCCGCAGCCCGTCATGCGACTCGTGGAACGCCTTCAGCCGCTCGGCCTGTTCCCGCAGCTGCTGGTTGGCGGAGATGATAATGACCATGTCGGCAGCGCTGTCGGCATGGAGATTCTGGTTGGTAATGTTGTGAACATACTCCGGCACATCAAACGCGGCCGTACTCAGCGCCGGCACGGGGCGCGGCTCGGCCATGTAGAGGCTGATGTAGTCGAGCCGAAGCTCGCCGCCGGAAAGCTGGCTGATAGTTACCGTGTTGTCAGGCTTCAGCGTTCTCAGGGTGAATGCCCGGCTGATGGTAGCGCCATGCACGTAGTCGGTGATGGCGGAACTGGCTTGCGACTCGCTCACTTCGATAGTGCCTACTACCGAGTCGTTGACCTGCACTTGCGCCTTGAAGGCGCTGTTGTAGCTCAGCACCACTTGTAGCCGCCCCGTGGCCGAGGCCGAGGTGAGCCGGTACGAGCGCGGCTGGGTGAAGAGCTGTTCATCATAGAGGTTGCGCCCGCCGTGATACCACGCAAAGTCATCAACTTCATAAAGGTCATGGTAGTCATCGGCCGATGGGTAGAAGCTGCCCACAAACGTGGCGCTGTCTTGCTGCAACGGCGCTTCATCGTCTTGGGTCAGGAAATAATAGCCGTAGTCTGAATAGGGGTTGCGGGTGCGCTCCATGGTTGTGTTTGATGTCCAGCTGACCGGGCCGACTGCGCGGAACAGCCGCCGACCGCCCACGGTGCAGGTAGGCACCTCTTGCAAGTCATCGGTCTGTTGCAGATAGTCGCCGGTAAGCAGCTCTGGCTGCAGCGCGCCGCCATAGCCGAACACCCGGACCCGATTCAGGTCAGTAAAGCCCGCCTGGCGTATCAGTCCTTCTGTCAGCTGGTAGATGCCGGTCTTCGGTACGCGGATTTTTGCCCATTGTCCTGAGGCTAACACTGAGGCGGCGGCATAGCGGTCGGCGGCTGCGGCAGCCTTTCCCGCTGTCCGCGCCTTCGCCGCGGGCGTGGCCTCAATCTTCAGCATGAAGCTGACCAGTTTCTGGTATCTGCCGTTGCGGAACACCAGTGGCGTAAACTCCACGAAGAGCGTTCCCCGCTTGCGCGATACGCCAATGTGCTGCCGCACGGTGGGCAGCTCAGGCAGCGAGTCTGAAGTGAGGGCATGATAGCGGGCAATGTCAGCCTCGCCCATGTCTATGAACTCCGGGTAGTCAATGCTGACCGTATAGACGGAGTCGGCGTAGTCTGCCCCGAGTTCGCGGGTGTAGGAAAAGACGGGCAATTCGGTGCCAATCCTGACCTCGGCTGCGGTCAGGTTGAAGAACTCCTGTGCGCCGGCCATCATGCTGACCAACAGGAACACCCATGCCAACAAATATCTTATTGTCTTCACTTACACTTCAAGTCTAACACTTTTCTATCCTCAATCCAGCCTTCCAGATGGTCGCCCACCTGTACCGGCCCTACGCCTGCCGGAGTGCCCGTGTAGAGCAGGTCGCCGGTCTTCAGCGTGAAATACCGGGAGATGTGGCTGATAATCTCGTCTATCCCATAGAACATCTCGCTCGTGCAGCCCTCTTGCACCGTCTGCCCATTCTTGGCAAGATGAAAGTGCATGGCCTGCACGTTCAGGAACTTCTCCTTGTCCACCCACTCGCCAATGGCCGCCGAGCCATCGAATCCCTTGCAGATAGTCCACGGCTGCCCGTTCTGACTGGCACGGCGCTGCATGTCACGCGCCGTGAAGTCGATGCCCACGGTCACGGCATCATAGTAGCGGTGGGCAAAGCGCGGCGAGATGGTCTTACCCAGCCGGCAGATGCGCACCACCACCTCAGCCTCATAGTCAATCCGCCCCATGTCATCAGGCACGAAAAACGGTTTTCCTGGCTTCAGCAGTGCCGAGTCAGCCTTGGTAAAGATGACTGGCTCCTCTGGTTTTAATAACGTGTCATGCAGCTCTTTATTGTGTGCCGCGTAGTTCATTCCAATGGCAAATATCTTCATAGTGCGCTGAAGTTAATCCTAAACTCTTGTCAACTGACACTGCAAAGATACAAACTTTCGGCGTAAAGCACAAACAATTATGCTCTTTTTCTGACTTTTTCCGCCGTGTTCCGACCTTTTGAGGGGGCTTTTATGGGGCTTCTGTGATGCGCGACTTTGCTATTGCCGTATAGTGCCTGACAAATTCTGACTTGGCATTGGTGTAGCCATCACGGTCATGTTCGTAGGTTTTACATAGCGAGCGCTTGAGTGCTTCGTATTCCTTCGCTATGTCATTGTGCGTGTTCAGGTAGTCGCGGAAATAAATCTCATCATGGTCGCCAGTGAGCCGCAGATGAAAATGGAATACCTTGTCGGCAAACCCTGCCGGTGTGTAGCCCTTGTTGAAGCTAATGCGATTTTCTGTCTCGTGCATGCACAGATATCCGGCATTCAGGAGACGGCACTTGATGTCTGCAAAATGCAGGTTGCTGTCTGTCTCGGCAAGCAGGTCGATGATGGGCTTGGCCCATATACCCTCTATGGCGGTACTCCCTATGTGGTGGATGGCGGTACAAGACGGGCCGAGCAGCGTATGCAGGCAGACAATCTCATCTGCAGCCCATTGGTTCCATTGCTTGTCGGGCGCAGTGAGGATGACGGGGAAGAGCTGCCACAGCTCTTGCAGGGTCATGTCTTCAAGTCGGCGCATCTTGAAATCTCATTGGCTATCTGGCAGAGTTCGGCATACCAGGCTTCGCCGAA
>JAFLSH010000061.1:9303-12348 GCA_022511055.1 Prevotella sp.
ATCTTGAAATCTCATTGGCTATCTGGCAGAGTTCGGCATACCAGGCTTCGCCGAAGCGGCGAATGAGCGGTTCGCGAAGGAACTGATAGACAGGCAGCCCCAGCTCCTCGCCTTTCTTCACCGCATCAGCGCAGACTTTCCAGCGGTTGTAGTTCAGCCCTATGTAGCCATCGCCGAAATCCTTTACGCGGATGGGGTAGAGGGCGCAGCTTACGGGTTTCGGGAAGGAAGTCTTGCCGGCGCGGCATGCCTTCTCCAGCGCGCAGAGGCAACAACCGTCTATGCGCTCGTGGGTTTCCCAGTCTTCGATGGTGCCGTAGTAGGTAAACACGCAATCGCGCCCGTTCACGATGCTGGTCACCAGGTCACCTTCCGGGTCGGTGTAGGCCACGCCCTGCTTGTCGATGACCGCCTGCGCCGTAGCCGAGAGGTCTGCCCACACGGCATCGAGCGACTGCTCGATTTCGCCGATTTCATCGAGGGTTACTGGCGCTCCGGCATCACCTTCCACGCAGCACTGCCCCTTGCACTTCGACAAATCGCAGCAGAATTTCTCTGTCAGTATGTCTGAGGATATCAGTACATCACCTACTTGCAGTATGGGGGGGATAGAGTTCATGGCCGGCGGCATTGAAAAGTACACAGATATGGGTTACCACTGTATGGGCGTTTGCCCCGTCTCGGCGAGATAGGCATTGCAACGTGAGAACTGGTGCTGACCAAACCAGCCGCCGCGATTGGCGCTCAGGGGTGAGGGGTGAACGCTCTCCAAGACCAGATTCCGCTGGCGGTCAATCATGTATGCCTTGCCACGGGCAAAGCCGCCCCAGAGCATATAGACCAGATGCTCGCGGCGGGCGGCCAGGGCCTGTATGGCGGCATCAGTGAACGTCTGCCAGCCCAGCGTGGCGTGGCTGTTGGCCTGATGGGCGCGAACAGTGAGCGTGGCGTTGAGCAGCAGCACCCCCTGCTCAGTCCAGCGGGTCAGGTTGCCCGACTGGGGGATGGGCGTTCCGAGGTCATCTTGAATCTCCTTGAAGATGTTTTGCAGCGAAGGGGGAAACATCACCCCGTCTTGCACCGAGAAACTCAGCCCGTGGGCCTGCCCGGGCTCATGGTATGGGTCCTGCCCGATAATCACCACCTTCACCTTGTCAAACGGGCAGAGGTTGAAGGCGTTGAAAATCAGCTTCCCCGGCGGGTAGCAGGTGGTCTGCGCATACTCCTGGCGCACGGCACTCGTAAGCCGCTCGAAGTAGGGCTTTTCGAACTCGCCCTGCAGCTGCTGTTTCCAAGAAGGTTCAATCTGTACGTTCATGCCATTGAAGAATATAATCCCCCCGCGATGGCGCGGAGGGATTGTGAAAGCAGTTTACTTGTTGTCTGAAATCAGGCACTCACCAGTCATGTCGGCCGGCTGTTCCAGCCCCATGATGTGGAGTATCGAGGGAGCCACATCGGCCAGTCGGCCATCTTTCACCGTTGCCGAGTTGTTGTCGGTAACGTAGATGAACGGCACGGGGTTGAGCGAGTGGGCGGTGTTGGGCGAGCCATCAGTGTTGATGGCGTTGTCAGCATTGCCGTGGTCAGCAATGATAATAGCTTCGTAGTCGTTGGCCTTGGCAGCCTCGATGACCTCACGCACGCAGTTGTCGACAGCCCACACGGCTTTGGCGATGGCATTATAGACACCCGTGTGGCCAACCATATCGCCGTTGGCGAAGTTCACCACAATGAAGTCATACTCCTGGGTGTTGATGGCACCAACCAGCTTGTCTTTCACCTCATAGGCGCTCATTTCCGGCTTCAAGTCATAGGTTGCCACCTTCGGCGAAGCCACCAGGATGCGGTCTTCACCCTCGAATGGCGCCTCGCGGCCGCCGTTGAAGAAGAAGGTGACGTGCGCATACTTCTCGGTCTCGGCCGTGTGCAGCTGCTTCTTGCCGAGCTTGCTCAGATACTCGCCCAGGGTGTTGCCCACGTTCTCCTTCGGGAACAGAACGTGTACTCCCGTGAACTTGGCATCATACGGTGTCATGCAGTAGTACTGCAAGTTGGGTATGGTCTTCATGCCCTGTTCCGGCATATCCTCTTGTGTCAGCACGATGGTCATTTCCTTGGCGCGGTCATTGCGGAAGTTGATGAAGATAACCACATCACCTTCCTCGATGCAGCCGTTCACGCTGGCGTTGTGGATGGGCTTGACGAACTCGTCTGTCACGCCCTCTTCGTAGCTTTCCTGCATGGCCTGCACCATGTCGGTAGCCTGCTTGCCCACGCCGTTGACTATCAGGTCATAGCCTTCCTTCACGCGCTCCCAGCGCTTATCGCGGTCCATGGCATAGAAGCGGCCCACGATGGAGGCGATGGCCGCATCGTTCTCGGCGCAGACCTTTGCCACCTGCTCGATGTAGCCCTTGCCGGAGTGCGGGTCTGTGTCGCGCCCATCCATGTAGCAGTGTACGAACAGCTGGTTTTTCAGGCCGTAAGCCTTGCCTATCTCGATGAGCTTGAAGAGATGGTCAAGGCTGGAGTGTACGCCGCCATCAGAGGTCAGCCCCATCAGGTGGAGCTTCTTGCCGTTTTCCTTGGCGTATGTGTAGGCAGCCTTCACCTGCGGGTTTTCCATGATGGAGCCGTCTTTGCAGGCGCGGTTAATCTTCACCAAATCCTGGTAGACCACGCGGCCGGCACCGATGTTGAGGTGGCCCACCTCAGAGTTTCCCATCTGGCCATCGGGCAGACCCACGTCTTCGCCGCTGGCTTGCAGCTGTGAGTGGGCCGAAGTAGCTGTTAACAGGTCGAGATACGGTGTGGGGGTGTTGTGAATGACATCACCTACGCCGTGCTTACCGATTCCCCATCCATCGAGAATCATCAAAAGTGCTTTTTTTGCCATAGTTTTATTTACGATTTACTGATTTACGATTTCGTTTCCTTTGATTTCGCCTGCAAAGTTACAACAAATTCCGCAGATTATTTTCCGTTTTCGCGAAAAATCTACGCAAAAGTTGGAAAATCAACCAACCCAGTTTTCAATGTTTA
>JAFLSH010000062.1 GCA_022511055.1 Prevotella sp.
TTATGTATAGTTGGGCATATTTTTCAAAATTCCTATGGGTCAACAACAAACAACAAGATGGCGAGTGATTACCCGCCATCTTATGATTGTTTATGCTTAGAAGTCTTTGAACTCTTTCGGTACCGTAGGCATGGCACCGTTCTGCGTACAGACGTATGCGCTGACCTGCACCGCCAACCGATGGGCTTCGGCCACCGGCCTGCCACTGAGGATGGCAGCACAGAACGAGCCCGTGAACGAGTCACCGGCACCGACCGTATCGGCCACCTCGACCTTCGGAGTCTCCTGGAACGACATCTGGCCGGGAGTGAACACATACGAGCCGTTGGTGCCGCAGGTCAGCACGAGCATGTCCAGATTGTACTTGCCGAGGATGAGCCAACACTTGTTCTCGATATCCAGACCGGGATAGCCGAACATGCGGCCGATAAGCACCAACTCCTCATCGTTAATCTTGAGGATGTTGCAGCGACGCAGGCTCTCCTGAATGACCTCTTTGGAATAGAAGTGCTGACGCAGGTTGATGTCGAAAATCTTCATGCAGTCATCAGGCGTAAGGTCGAGGAAGCGGTGGATGGTCTCACGACTGACAACGTTACGTTGGGCCAGCGAGCCGAAACAGACGGCACAGCACTGGCGGGCCACAGCCTGGATGTCTACGTCGAGGGGGATGTTATCCCACGCCACATTCTCCTTGATGTCGTAGGTGGGGATGCCCTGCTCATCGAGCGACACCTGTACCGTGCCGGTGGGATATGGCACACGGGGCATGAGATATTTCAGACCGTGTTCCTCGAGCGACTTGACGGTCTCGTCTGCCAGTTTATCCTCACCCAGCGCACTGATGGCAATGGTCTTTTCCTGACCGAGAAACTGACCTGCATGATAGGCGAAGTTTGCAGGCGCACCACCCAATTTCTTTCCTTCTGGAAGCACATCCCAAAGGGCTTCGCCGAGCCCGACAACATAGCGGGGATTTGTTACATTCTGTTGTGTCATATTGTAAAAACGGTTTAGTTATTGGAAATATTTTTTGTGAACATAAATAAATAAGCCACGCCGACTGCCATGACAAGTACAGCCCCAGACTGCCCCATGACATCGCTCATGACACCCATCAGCAAGGGGAAGACGGTGCCGCCAAAGAGTCCCATAATCATCAAGCCAGACACCTCGTTTTGCTTCTCGGGCATGGAGGTCAGCGCCTGGGCAAAGCAGATGGAGAAAATGTTGGAGTTGCCGTAGCCGACGAGGGCAATAGCAGTATATAGTACCCACTTCTCAGTGCCAACAAACAGGCCGCACATCGACAGCACCATCATCACCACCGAGATGACGAAAAACGTGCGGGCAGGCAGCACACGGAGAAAGAACGAGCCTGTGAAACAGCCGATGGTGCGGAAGATGAAATAGAGCGAAGTGGCAAAGGCAGCTTCATTCAGGGTCATGCCCAGCCGCTCCATCAGTATTTTCGGAGCGGTGGTGTTGGTGCCCACGTCTATGCCGACATGGCACATGATGCCAAGGAACGACAATAATACTATCGGAGTGCCCAACAGCTTGATGCACTCCACAAAGGTAGACGGCTTGCCCTCAATGGCGGGCTCGTCTATCGGCACACTCCACAGCACCAGCGTTGCAACGATGCCGATGACGAAGAAGAGGGCAAACAGTATACGCCAATCCAGGCCGAACTCGGGAATGACCTGCATAGCGCCCCACATGGCCAGATAGGGTGCCGAGAACGAAGCAATAGCCTTGACAAACTGACCGAATGTGAGCATCGAAGCCAGGTTGCCGTCGCCCATCACGGTCGAAACCAGCGGGTTGAGCGAGGTCTGCATCAGGGCGTTGCCGATGCCCAGCAGTGAGAAAGCCACAAGCATCGTGCCAAAATTCTCACCAAACAGCGGTAACAGCAATAGCAACAGCGACACAACGGTCACGACGAGCGACAGCAGCACAGTCTTCTTGCGACCTATCTTGTTCATCAGCATGCCCGTGGGCACAGAGAAGATGAGAAACCAGAAGAACACGAGCGAGGGGAATATGTTAGCCATAGAGTCGGTCAGTTGCAGTTCTTCCTTCACATAGTTGGAGGCGATGCCTACCAGGTCTACAAAGCCCATGCAGAAGAAACAGAGCATCACGGAGAGAATTGCAAGTTTATTTGAGTTTGCCATAATTTATTGTTTTAAGTTTTCACGATTATTATTGTTTCACGTCATAGATGGTCAGCTTAGCACCGCCCTTCACCTTTATATTATTATAAGGCTCTTGCGGAAATACGAGATTGGTCATCGCCATGCGCCCATCGGCATCGAAAGCCTCGATGGAACAATGGTCGATGAATATGCGCAACTGGCGCAAAGCGCCATAGACAGGAGCCGTAGTCACGCAGGGAAATGCCTCGCTGAAGCTGGCATAGCTGCGGGTGCGGTCCATAGAGAATGTGCTTTCGGCGGCATCGTACCTCATCATCACCTGCTCGCCCAACGGATTTGACAGCACAATTTCCGCCGACCCTTTGATGTCGACAACAACCTCGCAGGCTTGCGGCAGCTTGTTCACGGGTTTGCCACGCATGGCAAGCAGCTCTTTCGACGGCGTAACGCCGCAATAGGTCTGACCGTTGTATTCAAAGAGGTCCAAGTCGCGGGGTACGGAATTGGCAGAGCGGAACTGCTTGGTGGGCACCTGGTTGGCATACTGCCAGTTCGACATCCACGCCAACGCGATGCGCCGGCCATCGGGGGCATTGTCAAAGGTCACCGTGGCATAGTGGTCTTTGCCGTAGTCCATCCACCGCGTGTCCTTGTGTTCGCAAGTGAACTTGCGCCCGTCGAAATCGCCTACAAAATACTGCGTAGCGCTGCCGCCAAAGGGGCCGCCGGGGTTGATGTTGCAAATCAGCAGCCACTTATGCCTGTCAGTGCCGCGCACGGGCAGCTTCATCAGGTCGGGGCACTCCCACACACCGTCATGGCTGCCCAGCTCTCTACCAAACGAACTCTCGTAGTTCCAGTCCGTCAGGTTGTCGCTCGTGTAGATGCGCATCTCCTGACCGGCAGCCAAAATGAGATTCCATTTCTGTATCTCTGGATTCCAGAACACCTTCGGGTCGCGAAAGTCCTCTTCCGTACTTACCAGCACCGGGTTGCCAGCATATTTCTCGAAGGTCATACCGTTGTCTTTCGACACCGCTACAGACTGCACCTGGCTCTGCCCCGCCGAGGTGTAGAGCGCCACCACCTGGTTGCCAGCCTTGTCTACCACGCACGACCCGCTGAAAACAGCACCCAGCGCATCAGGCTTAATGGCCAGCGGCTGCGCCTCCCAGTGAATAAGGTCGGCCGATGTCGAATGCCCCCACGTCATGTTCTCCCACTGCGAGCCATAGGGGTTATACTGATAATAGAGGTGATACACGCCGTCTTTGTAGAACATGCCGTTAGGGTCGTTCATCCAGCCGTACAGCGGCGTGTGGTGATAGACTGGGCGGAAACGCTCGCGGTTGGCTGTATCGAAATCGGCAGCCTGCTTCATTTCTTTCCAGCAGACGAAGTCCTTCATTGCCCCCGTGAAGCGGCGGTCGCCATGGAACACGATGTCGAGCAGCAAGTCCTTATTGCCAAAGCACTCCACATCGAGCGGCACGTAGTAGTCCACTTTATCGACAGCCAGCCGCACATTCAGTGTCTGCACTTCACTGCCGGCAGCCAGCACCCGGATAGTTGCGTTCTCCTCCTGTTCCTGCACGGGCAGTAACAAATAACGGTGTTTCACTTCCACACGCTGCATGGCATGACTCTTACCCAACACCTGCGGTGTCTGAGCCTTCAGGGTGCCACAACACACCGCGCCAGCCATCATCATCGTCATTATAATCTTTTTCATCATATTGCGATTGTTTTTTGTTTCAGTTTCAGATTTTGCTACAAAATTACACTATTTTCCCATTTTACACTATAACTTATGTTACAAACATTAAGAAAATTACTTTTGTGTCTTAACGTCAGAGGGGAAAAAGAGGCGCAGCTCACCACTGTGGACAAACCGCGCCCCCGGGAAAAACTACTAACTAACTAACTTATCGTGTCTTCAGGTATTCCAGACTGTTTTTGGCCAGTTTCAAAATGTTATCCTGATATTGGTTATTGCTCGGGTAGGCACTCTTATCGGGTGTGCCGTCTGGATTCTTCATCGAGAACTCACAACCGCCGTTGCCGATGCAGAGGATGGTGCCCTGGAACTCGGTGTTGCCAGTTCGTGCCTCCCAGACATTAAGCTGCGAAACGAAGTCAATCTGGCTATCCCACGTGCCGAGCGGATAGATGCCATACTCGCTGGTGAGCTTCTCGTAGCAGGCCTCTTCTTGGTCGCCAAGTCCGGTGAGTGCGGTAGGGATGTTGAAGTAGAGGCAGTTGTGGTCCTCGGTCCAACCCGGCCCCTTCATGGGGATGAGCGCCACGCCGCGGTCGGTCATCTCCGTCTCCAGACCCTTGTAGATGGGATGGGTGGAGAAGTCGCGTGTGAACTTGCTGCCGGGATTCAGGCCCACAGCCATCTTCCAGACATCGCCGTTATAGCCTCCCACGCCCGTACCGATTGAGCGGTCGTTGTTGCGCAGCATGCTTGTCTCCAGTCTGCCAAGCGTGCCGATGTAAGGCGTGGCGTGGCTCCAGAGCAGCAGGCTGCCGCCATCTGCATACCACGACCGAATGTGCGGGGTGGCGGCCATGACGGTCTCGGACATATCCCATACCTCATCCTCGCCAACGCCCTCAAGGTCGCGCAACCAGAACAGCACGCGGAACGGCTCGAGGTCAGCAGCAGAGGTGATGTCGCCGAAGTAGAGATACTGGGCCGTGGGATACTCCTCGTGCAGCCAGAGCCAGGCCGAAGCCTCATCGTCGTCGCCATCGGCCACCAGCTCCTCGGGCGTGGCATACTCGCTGAGGAAGCCAATGGCGGTCTTACCGATGCGGAGCGAGGCCGTGGCCGGCAGAGCCTTGCCCTCGGCATTCTCGGCGGTCACAGAAACGCTCCATTCCTCGCCGTAGGCCACGTTGCTGATGGTGTAGTCCGTCACGCTGGCGCCAAGCTCAGCCCGCTCGGTGCGCGTGCCTGCCGTGGCCACGAGTGTCAGCTTGGTTGCATCGACTGCCTGGTTCCACTCTATCTTGGCATCGTAGCCGCCGGCCTTCTCTATCTGCGACATTTGCAGGCCGCTGATGCTTGTGGCACCCGGGCGGGTGAATACCTTGATGACACCGTGCGAGAAGTTCTCGCCGTCGGTCACCTTTAACACGTACTCGAAGGGTACGTTGGTGACCACCTGCTCGTGGGTGTAGCTGGTGCCGCTCACCACATCGGTCTTGTTGAGCGTACCGTTGCGGTAGAGGGTCACCTGCATGCTCTGGCCGCTGGCCAGTGCCGGCCATGTCAGCACATAGTCGTCACCTTGCATGCTACCTGTTATCTGGTCGGCACTGATGGCGCTGATGACCATTTCCTTGCGGGTGATGTCGTTGTCCTGACAGGCTGAGAGGACCAGTGCCAACATCGTCATGATGATGATTGATATCTTCTTCATATTGTCGTAATTCTGTTTTTGGGGTTAATAGCCTTTGTTCTGTACATAAAGTCCCGGCACGTAGTAGAGCTGGTTGTAGGGAACGGGGTAGAACTCGTTCTTGCCTGCCGTGAAGTGGGCATCCTGATAGTACTGTGCGTAGGTCTGGTCGTCATACACATCGTTCTGCTCCGACTCGAAGAAGGCGTTCAAGGTCTGCGAGGCAATGCCCCAGCGCCTCAGGTCGAAGAAGCGGCTGCTCTCCATGGCCATCTCCAGGCGGCGCTCCCAGCGCAGGCACTGGCGGGCGGCAGCCTGATTCTGGAAGTAGGTGTCGGGGTAGAGCGCGATGTCGCACTGGTCGGCGGCGTAGCTGATGTGTGTCATCGAGTTCTTGGCGCGCTGGCGGATGGCGTTGATGATTTGCTGCGCTTCGCTGAGGTTGCTTGCGCCGCCTACCTCGATGAGTGCCTCAGCCCGCATGAGCATGACATCAGTGTAGCGGAACACGTAGTCGTTCATGGCAAATGCCTGCCACGAGCCGTTGTAGGTCTCGCCCTTTGAGCGCTGAGGCACTTCTTTTAGTGATGTATAATAGCCGTATGTGTTAGGGGTGCGTGAGTTGGCTTTCGTCATGGTGTATGCCTCCTCATATTTGTAGGGGAAGGTCGGCATGCCGACGGTGTGGAACAGGCGCGGATCCCACTTCTGGGCCGTGGCCTGCCCGTTCACGGGATAGGCTGCCTCGTCGTTGAAGTCGTCGAACATGGGCAGACCATCCTTGGTCTTGAAGGCGTTCACGAGGTTCTGCGTGGGCTTGTGGAAATCCCAGCCGCACGACCAGATGCCCCAGCAGCCGTTGAGTGTGTTGCTCCAGTTGGCGCGACCGTAGGTGGTGTTGTCGTCTTCGTAGTCAGAGGTCTGAACGGCAAAGATGCTCTCTTTGGAGTTCTTGTTCTCGGGCAGAAAGATGTCGCCGAAGTCCTCCAGGTAGTCGTAATCAGAGTTCTTTACCACCTCAGTGTATTCCAGCACCTTGTTCATATACTCCTTGTTGATGAAGTTCACGCCCGTGGTGGCCTCGTAGCCGTCGCCCCAGGCCAGGGTGAGATAGCACTTGGCCAGATAGGCAGCCGCAGCAATCTTGTTGGTGCGGCCACCGCCGTCGGTCGGCTTGACGGGCAACGCATCGTAGGCAGCCTTGAACTCATCGATAATCTTCAGGAACAGCTCCTCATAGGTGTACACATCGTTGCGGGTCTGCTCATGGCTGACGGCCTTGTAGACCTCCTCGTCAATCCAAGGAATCTGGCGGAACATCGTAATCAGCTTGAAATAGAAGTGGGCGCGTAGGAACTTCACCTCGCCAATGCGCTGGCGGGTCACATCAGCACCCAGCGCTTCCTCGCCATGCTCGGCCAGCGACACCAGGGCGCGGTTGCAACGGCTGATGCCCTTGTAGAAGTTGTACCAAAGTGCATCAAGCTCGCCGGGGGTTGAGGTCAGGTTCGACCACACCTCCATGGGGTGATAGCCCGTGTCGGTTGTACCAGAGCCGCCCTTCATGGCATCGTCAGAAGCCACATCACCGTAAGGCCAGAGGTTCATCGGGCTGTCGTACCAGCAGTCGCCCAGCATGGCGTAGGCTGCAATGGTCAGGGCTTCTGGGTTGGTCATGGCCAGCTCCTCGTTGGCCACGCCCTGCGGCTCAACCTCAATGAAATCGTCGCAAGAGGTCAGCGCCATTGAGCCACAGAGAACACCGACTGCGAATATTGATTGATATATTGCTTTCATAATGCTGCTATATTCTTTAATGTTACAATAATGGGAATTAGAAACCTAACTGAAGACCGAAGGAGATGGAGGTAGCGTGCGGGTAGGCGAAGTCCGGGTTTTCCGGGTCGCTCATCGTGAAGCTGCCGCTCTTCAGCGTGAAGAGATTCTGACCAGAGAGATAGAAGCGCGCGCTGGTCATGTTGACCTTCTTCAGCAGCTTGTCATCAAGGTTGTAGCCCACCTGAAGGGTGCGTAGCTTCAGCCACGAGCCATGCTCCACGAAGTAGGTAGAGGTGCGCCCCTCGTCGCCGGTGTTGTTCGTGGTCAGTGCGGGGATAGACGAGCCGGTGTTGTCGGCAGTCCATGCATCGAGCATGCGGTTACCCTTGTTGCTGCCGGCATCGGTCAGACTGTAGAAGTCGGTCTGGAATTTCTGACCGTTGTAGGCATCAACGCCACACACACCCTGGAAAAACAGCGAGAGGTCGAAGTTTTTGTAGTTGAGCGCCACGTTGAGACCCCAGGAGAAGTCGGGCACGGGGTTGTATATCCAGGTCTGGTCATCGCTGTTGATGATGCCGTTACCGTCAAGGTCGGCATATTTCAGACCACCCACACGGGCATTTTCCTGTCCGCTGGCCAGCACCTCCTCGCGGCTCTGGAAGAGACCGTCGACCACATAGCCCACCCTCGAGCCGTAGGGGCGCTTCGACTCCACGAGATTTTCGGTCGTGGTATGCGTATAAGAGCCAGTGGTGGTCTCGGGCAGGTAGGTCACGCGGTTGCGGAAGAAGTCGAGGTTGCCGTTGATGTTGTAGCCCAGACCGTAGGCGGTGGTGTGGCGATAGCCGAGGGTGAACTCCATACCCCAGTTCTGTAGCGACGGGCCGTTGAGCCAGGAAGCACCGCCCTCGCCCACGCTGCCGAGGTAGGCCGGGGTGATGAGCATGTCCTTCACCTTCTTGATATAGAAGTCTACCGTGCCGTAGAGGCTGTTGCGAAACATGGCGAAGTCGGCACCCGCATTATACTGGATGGTGGTCTCCCACTTCAGGTCGGGGTTGGCGGTCTGTGTGCAGATGAAGCCAGAGGGATAGATGCCAGAGCCCCACAGATATATGTCGTAGGCCGTGCTGCTCAGGCGGTCGTTGCCGTAGTCGGCCACATAGAGGCCGTAGCGGGCGGTGTTGCCGATGGCCTGGTTACCAGTCTCACCCCAAGAGAGGCGCAGCTTCAGGTCGTCGAGCCACTCTTGCTGCAGGTGCTGCGAGATGCGGTAGCCGAGGGTGGCAGCGGGGAATGTACCATAGCGGTTGTTAGAACCGAAGCGCGAACTGCCGTCGCGGCGGATGGTGAACGAGGCCAGCAGCAGGTCTTTCCAGTTGTAGTCGAGCTTGCCGAAGAACGAGACGAGGTTGTAGCCGGTGGCGTTACCCGTTGCGCGCTTGATGCCAGTAGCGGCATCGGGCCACATATACTGGTAGTTCTCCATGGCAAAAGTCTCAGCATAGCTGCCCATGTCGACACGATTCTGGTGGAAAAGCTCTATACCGAGCAGCACGCCGAAGTTGTGTTCGTTGGCCAGCGTGAAGTTGTAGTTGGCCGTGTTACTCCAGGTCCACTTCATGTCATTGGCCTCGCTGAGTGTGGTCGAGGGCGTGTCGTTGTTCACGATGTCAGAGTGGTAGGTGTAAGACACGGAATGGATGAAGGCCTGGTCGTAGTCGATACCAAAGTTAGAGCGCAGCAACAGGCCGTTGATGGGCTTGATGTCGATGAAACCATTGCCGAACACGCGCCACACGTTCAGGGCGTTGTCGCGGTTCATGTAACTCTCGCGTAGCGGGTTCTGGCGGTCGCTCATGCCACCGACCGGGCCGGCAAACGTGGTGCCATCCTCCTCGTAGACGGGCACGGTGGGTGCCATCTTCAGCGCGTTCTCCATGGGGCTGCAGTTAACCTGATTGGTGTAGGAGACGGTGATGTTCTCGCCGATGGTCACATACTTGTTCACGTTAAAGCTGGTGTTCACGCGACCAGAGAAGTTCTCGAAGTTGGTGTATTTCAGGATACCCTCGTTCTTCTTGTAGCCCATGGAGAAGAGAGCCGAATACTTGTCGGTGGCGTTGGAGAGCGAGAGGTCATAGCTCTGAGAGAAGCCCGTACGCGAGATGGCATCGAGCCAGTCGGTGTCGCTGAAACGCATGGTGCGGCTGGAGTTGATGTATCCGTCATAGAGGCCGTTCACGGTGTAGGTGTTGTATTGGCTGGTGCTGGGGTCGTAGGCTTTGATAGCCACACCCTCAGCCGCGTTCAGATTCAGACCATAGTTGGAGGCGTAGGCCACGGGGTCGAGCCCATCGTTGAGGGCTGCCTGTGCCATGGCCGTGGCGTACTCGGCGGTGTTGCTCAGCTTCATGGTCGACTGCGAGGTGTAGAACTGGGCGGTGAGGTTGGTCGAGAAGTCAATCTTCACCTTGTCGCCCTTCTTACCCTTGCGTGTGGTGATGATGATGACACCGTTAGCGGCGCGGCTACCGTAGATAGAGGCCGAGGCGGCATCCTTCAGCACCTGCATGCTCTCGATATCGTTCATGTTAAGCGAGTTGAGCGTTGCGGTGGTGGGCACACCATCGATGACGAACAGCGGATTCTGGTCAGCATTGAACGAGCCGATACCACGGATACGCACCGTACCCGTGCCGGCGGGGCTGCCGTCAGTGGTGACGGTCATGCCGGCCACCTTGCCTTGCAGGGCGCGCATGGGGTCTGAGTCCGACGAGGTCTTTAGGTCTTTGGTCTGCACCACGGCCACCGAGCCGGTCAGGTCGGCCTTACGCTGCGTGGTGTAGCCGGTCACCACCACCTCGGCCAGCTCGCTGGCGTTCTCCTTCAGCGTAACCTTGAGGTTGGGGGCGGCGGCAATCTCCACAGGGTCATAGCCTATATAGGTGATGACGAGGGGTGCGCCGAGCCCGACCTTTAGTTTGAAGTTGCCATCGAAGTCGGTTACCGTACCATTCGATGTTCCTTTTTCCATCACAGTGGCACCGATGACAACCTCGCCAGTCTCATCAAGAACCGTTCCCGTGATTTCTGTCTGTGCGTACATAACTGTACCCACCAGCATGAGTGCGAAACTCAAAAGAAATCGTTTCAATTCTTTCATGTTGTTACTTGTTTTTTAAGGTTAGTACTTTTGTGAAATCATGCTGCAAAAGTACTAACTGCCTAACAATAAGCATGAAAGAAATCGTTCATCCTCGCCAAAAAATGTTGCAATGTAACATTTGTAGCAGGGAATGAACGATTTTTCTTATACGCGGCAGTCACCGGGCAGCTGCCCGAACTCGTCTTTAAAGCACTTGGTGAAATAACTGGGCGATGAGAAGCCGGTCTGGTAGGCTATTTCCGAGACGGTAAGCCCGCTGGTCTGCAACAGAATCTTACTGCGGTTGAGGCGGCTCAGGCGAATGATGTCAACAGGGGTGCGCCCTGTCAGGGTCTTTACCTTGCGATAGAGCTGCACCCGGCTGACACCCATCTGCGAGGCCAACACCTCGACACTGAAATTGCTGTCGGCCATCTGCTCCTGTACCAGACTGCGCAAACGCTCCAGGAACCGGGCATCGGCATCGCTCTCAGCCCCCGTGTGTCCCTGCTCCTCCTCCAGGGGCACATCCGTGATGGCAGGTTGCTGGGGAGCGGACTGCGGCACGTTGACCACCATGGAGAATGCCTGGCGCTCCAGCCGATGGCGGCGGCGCATGCTGAACACGACAAACGTGGCACCGAGCATAACCAGCAGGGCGATGACGGCGAGCAGCCATGTCAGCAACCGCTGAATGCCAAGTGCCTGCAAATAGTTGTCGGCCTTCTCGTGCAGCTGGTCAAGATAGGCTGTCTGACGCAGAATCTCTTCGCTCTCCATCAGCAGCACCTTGGCGTTAGCCTTAGTGACAAGTGCCGACATGAGACGGGTCTCTTTCTGGTAGGGTTTTCCGTCAAGGATATCGACAGCCAGCTGAAGCAGGCAGTCGCCGCGGGTGGGATAAATGTAGGAGGCATCAAGAACGGAGTCGCGCACCAGCTGAATACCTCCGCCCTCGCCCGGCAGCCCATCAATGCCGCAGAAAAGGGTCTTGGGGGCGGAGCGCCCGCTGCTGGTGAACGCCTTTCTCGCTCCCATGGCCATGCGGTCGTTGTGAGCAAAGACGAAATCAATGTCTGCCAGCACCTTATCGTATTTAAGGACTGCCTCGTATGCACTCTGTTCCGTCCAGTCGCCTTGCAGCGTGGCGACAATCTCAATGTCAGGATAGGCACTCAGCGCATCGGCAAAACCGTTGTGCCGCTCGATGGCCGGCGACGAACCCTTCAGCCCCATCACTTCCATGACACGCCCCCGGCCGCCAAGCCGCACAGCCAGATGGTCGCCCATGACACGCCCCATCTCGTAGTTGTCAGCGCTGATGAAGGCGGTATACTTCTGCGAGTTGGTCTTGCGCTCGAAGACAATGACGGGAATGCCGCTATCGTAGGCGCGGTCTATGGCCGGCGAGATAGTTGCCACCTGATTGGGGGCGACAATCAGCAGGTCTATACCTGCACGGATGAGACTGTCAATCTGCTGCACCTGCCGCTCATCGCTATCGTAGGCTGCCGCAAACCGCAGTTCCACATTCTCGTTCAGATAAGCACCCATGCGCAACTCAGCATTCTGCTTTTCGCGCCAGATGTCCTCTGAACACTGCGACACACCTATGACATAGCGCGACTGCTGCTCCGCACAAGAACACAGCAGCGCAAACAGCCACAAACAACACAATCCAATCCTGTTCATGTTACAAAAAAGGTGTACTAAATTCCTAAGCCGATTAGTTGTGGGTGCAAAGTTACTAAAAACTTTTCATTTCGCCAACACTTTCCGGCTCTTATCGCAACCGTTCAGACTTTCCCATACGATAGCGATTG
>JAFLSH010000063.1 GCA_022511055.1 Prevotella sp.
TATATAGTAGCTAAACAGGCTGAACACCCCACACCCGCGACACCCTCAACACCAAAGTTGGGTGTCGTGGGTGTTGAGGGTGCAGGCTAATCAGTTTGTTTAGCTACTATTATACGCGCGCACGCGCGTGAAAGAGTTCCAACCAAGCGGATTTTCGGCAGTCGGAATGAACATCAGGCGAATGGAAAAGCACGGCGCACTGAGATTCAGTTTTGGAAGAAAGAATCCCTGAACTCCGGCGGAGTTCAGGGATTGTACATATCCTTGCAATAATAGGCCATAATATCGTCAAGCATGCGCTTGGCCTCTACGGCGGGGCTGTCGGGGTCAAGTTCTATGGCCTGAATGTAGCTGTTGATAGCCTCATGCCACTGGCCGTGCCTGCGAGCCTCGTTGCCCTGACGGTAGTAGTCGGCAGCGGTCATCGGTAGTATTCCTTTTTACCGGCCGCCAGGGTGTTCTTCATCAGCGAGCAGATGGTCATCGGCCCCACACCGCCAGGAACGGGCGTGATGAAGGAACACTTAGGTGCCACCTCGTCGAACTTCACGTCGCCGTTCAGGCGGAAACCGCTCTTGCGCGTGGCATCGGGCACACGGGTCGTGCCCACGTCGACAATGACTGCACCTTCTTTCACCATATCGGCCGTCACGAAGTCAGGCTGACCGATGGCGGCTATGATAATGTCGGCCTCGCGGCACTCTTGCTTGAGCGTCTTCGAGCGGCTGTGGCAGACCGTCACCGTGGCATCGCCATACTGCTTCTGCATCATCAGCTGAGCCATAGGCTTGCCGACAATGTTGGAACGGCCAAGAATCACGCACTTCTTGCCAGAGGTCTCAATGTTGTAGCGCTTCAGCAGGGTGATAATGCCCAACGGCGTGGCTGAGATGAAGCAGGGCAGGCCGATGGCCATGCGCCCCACGTTGATGGGGTGGAAACCATCGACATCCTTGCGGTAGTCAATGGCCTCAATGATTTTCTGCTCGTCAATGTGCCGTGGCAGTGGCAGCTGCACAATAAAGCCATCCACGCTCTCATCGTTGTTCAGTCTGTCGACACAGGCCAGCAACTCGGCCTCCGTCACGTCATCCTCAAAGCGAATGAGCGTAGACTGGAAGCCGCAGGCTTCGCAGGCCAGCACCTTATTCTTCACGTATGTCTCCGAGCCACCGTCGTGGCCTACGAGTACTGCTGCCAGATGGGGCTGCTTGCCACCCTTGGCGACTATCTCTCTCACTTCTTCGGCTATCTCGGCCTTAATGGCCGCCGCCGTTGCTTTTCCGTCTATCAGTTGCATAGCTTTCCTTTCTGTTCCTTTATAACTTCGGCATGCCGCCCTTCATTTTCATGGCCGCAGCCATCTGCGCCATGCGCGAAGAGCCCATGCCCGATACCATTTTCATCATCTTGCGTGTCTGGTCGAACTGCTTCATCAGGCGATTCACATCATCCAGCTTTGTGCCTGAGCCCCTGGCTATGCGGAGCCGGCGGCTCTGGTTGATGATATCGGGATTGGCGCGCTCGGCCGGGGTCATCGAATTGATGATGGCCTCGATGCTCTTGAACGCATTGTCATCGATATCCACATCCTTGATAGCCTTGCCCACGCCGGGAATCATCGAAGCCAGTTCCTTGATGTTACCCATCTTCTTAATCTGCTGAATCTGAGACATGAAGTCATCGAAGTCGAACTTGTTCTTGCGGATTTTCTTCTCCAGCTTCTTGGCTTCCTCCTCGTCGAACTGCATCTGTGCCCGCTCCACCAGCGAGACCACGTCGCCCATGCCGAGAATGCGGTCGGCCATGCGCTCGGGGTGGAACACGTCGATGGCTTCCATCTTCTCGCCCGTTCCCACGAACTTGATAGGCTTCGTCACCACGGTGCGGATGCTGAGTGCCGCACCGCCGCGGGTGTCGCCGTCGAGCTTGGTCAGCACCACACCATCGAAGTCGAGGCGGTCGTTGAACTCCTTGGCGGTATTCACGGCATCCTGACCCGTCATTGAGTCTACCACGAAGAGTGTCTCGTCTGGGTTGATGGCATTCTTCAGTGTCTCTATCTCGTTCATCATCTCCTCATCGACAGCCAGACGACCGGCGGTGTCGACAATGACTACGGTATAGTTCTCCTGCTTTGCCTTGCGAAGCGCGTTCTGGGCTATCTCCACCACGTTCTTGTTGCCTTCCTCGGTGTAGACATCCACGCCCACCGACTGACCAACCACCTTCAGCTGCTCGATGGCGGCAGGGCGATAAACGTCACACGCCACCAGCAGCGGCCGCTTGTGCTGGCGAGTCTTGAGCATGTTGGCCAGCTTGCCGCTGAACGTGGTCTTACCTGAGCCTTGCAGACCTGACATCAGAATGATGGCAGGGCGGCTGTCCAGCTTCAGCTCCACGGCCTTGCCGCCCATCAGCTCCGTCAGCTCATCGTGTACAATCTTCACCATCAGCTGGCTGGGCTTCACGGCGGTCAGCACGTTCATGCCCATAGCCTTCTGCTTCACGGTATCGGTGAATTGCTTGGCTACCTTATAGTTAACGTCTGCATCGAGCAGCGCCCGGCGCACGTCTTTCAGCGTTTCGGCTACGTTGATTTCGGTGATTTTTCCCTCACCTTTCAGAATCTTGAACGACCGTTCAAGTCTGTCACTTAAATTCTCAAACATATATCATTCAGTTATTTAGTGCGCAAAGGTACAACAAAAAAACGAGACTCACAAACTTTAAGCCCCGTTTTTGCGTTTTTAGCCTTTACGCGCGCTGCACCTTGCTCACAACACCTCGTCTACGGCCACGTCATGCTCGTCAACGGGCACGGAAGCCACGCGCTGAAAGGGGAAACAGACTCCGAGACTGCGCATCCGCGGGTGCGCCGCAAGGAAGCGGTCATAATAGCCGCGCCCACGCCCCAACCTGTGGCCTGCCGCATCGAAGGCCACGCCCGGCACCAGCGCCACGTCAATGCGGGCGTAGTCGGTGTAGGGCATGCCGGTGGGCTCCATGACACGAAACGCACCCTCGCGCAAATCGTCGGCCGACAGATACTGGCGAAGCTCCATCGCTGTGTCGTCTACCACCTTGGGCAGAAGCACGGTTTTGCCCTCAGCCACCAATAAGTCGACCAGGCTGCGAATGTCCGCCTCGTCAGGGAGCGGCCAGTAGGCCATCACCACCTCAGCATCTTTCAGCCTGCACCGCAGAGCTTCCACTATCTGGCGCGACATCTCCGGCAGCTGCGCCGCATGCTGCCGCTTCAGCTCGCGCATGCGCCGGCGCAACCCGGCCTTGGACTGCACGGCCTGGCCTGCCGAGAACTCGCAGCCGCAGTACTGCTGATTATAGAAGCCATACGCCTTCAGCAGCTGGTTGCGCCGCTCATAGAGCCCGCCCTTGCGCCAGTTCTGCGCCCAGAACGTCACGCCCGGCACAGCCTGCTCTGCCCAGTGCCCCGCCCGCTCTATCTGCTCCAGGCTTTTCCATCGAGAAGAGGCCAGTGTTGTGGCAAAATAAGCCAGCCCTAACTCCCGTGCCTGCTGGGCCGCCCTTGTCAGTCTGAGCCTGAAGCACTGCTCGCAGCGCCTGCCCCGCTCCGGCTCGCCCTCCAGTCCGCAGATGCCCTGCTGCCATGCCTCGTGATTGTAGTCGCCATCAATCCAGCGAATCCCCAAGCTCTCCGCATGGCGCTTGCTCTCGTTTTTCCGAATCTCGTACTCCTCACGCGGCCAGATGTTCGGGTTATAGTAGAAAATTGTTAGCTGCACGCCGTGCCCCACAAGCCATTCGACAATGGCTGATGAACACGGTGCGCAACAAGCATGTAGCAACACCTCAGTCACTCCCTCAGGTATCTGTATGGCCGGTCGTTTCACGTTATGCTACAATCCCCTTGCCTTCCATATCCTGTCTTTCGCCGCGTTGATTTCCTGGAACTTCTTCTCCGCGGCCTTGCGGACATCTTCGCCCAGGGCTGCCACCTTGTCGGGATGGTGTTCGAGTGCCAGCTTGCGGTATGCACTCTTTACTTCAGCATCGCTGGCGTTGGGGCTGACACCCAGCACCTTATAGGCATCTTCGAGTGTGTTGCCTTCCAGATGTAGCATCGAGTCCACCTCGCTCTCGCGCAGCCCCATCCACCTGGCACACTCCTTCAGGGCAGTCACCTCAACCTGTGGCACACTGCCATCGGCCTTCGCCACCATCACCAGATAGTTCAGCAGCTGAAGGCGCTGTGAGTAGTCCATCTGGCGGTTTATTTGCGAACAACACTGCTGCACGGTCTGCTTAAACTGTTCCCAGCCCTCACGCTTCTGCTCGTCGAATAGCTTTTTCAGAATTTCGTTGCTCTGGCCGACAGCCTCATCGCCAAAGTTCTGGCGCAACATCTGGCGCACCATCTCCATCTCAGAGTGCATCGCCTTACCATCGGCCTTGATGATATAAGACGAGAGAACGAGCAGCGAAAACAGGAAGCTGTTGCGCTGCCCCTGTTGTTGCCGCTGCTGGAACGCCTCCTGATAGTTCCACGTGCCGCTGTTCTCAGGCGAGTTCACACCATCGAGCATCGTGTCGAACATAGAGCCCAGCAGATAGCCTGCCAATGCTCCCAGCGGTCCACCGCCCATCCAGCCGATGAAGCCGCCAATCCATTTTCCTGCCGCCATTCCTGTTTGCTAAAAAATGCTTTTTTTACTTGACTATCACCTTCCTGACACTGCCGTCTTTCTCCCTGATAATGTTCAGGCCGCGCTGCGCCTGCTTCAGCCGGAGCCCGTCTGCGCCGTAGATGCTCCGCTCGCCGCTGCCTTCAGGCTTTGGCTGGCTGATAGCCGTCTCCACGCCGAGCAACTCCAGCGCTTTCGTGCCGTAGCGGCGCCCCAGCTCACGGTAACCTGCCGATGAGAAGTGCAGGTTGTCACTGCCGGCCTTGCAGCCCTTTGAGGATATAACGTATGCCGTTGAGATTTTCCGCGGCAGCTTGTTGATAGTCGTATTGGCACCTGCGCACTGCCCATTCTGGTCAGCGCCTACCACCTCGCCGGCCAGCAGCGGCACATCTTCGGCATTGAGCCCCAACTCTTCCAGAATGTACTCGTAGATGCGCTGCACCTTGGTCACCCACTGGTCGCTGTAAGCATCAGTCTCGCCCTGATGCAGCAGTATGCCCCTGATGACACCCGACTCCTGAGCCAGCTTGGCCGCATCAATCAGCTTGCCCAGCGGATTGCTGTCGTATGCCTTCACACGGCTGGTCTGCCAGCTCTCCACAGCCCACGACTTCAGGTAGCTGGCATAGTTTTCGGGATGGAAAGTGTCAATACCGCAACCGGCAATCGACACGTTGATGACACCTACCCGCGCCTCCTGCGGCAGCCCCTCAAGCAACTGCCGGCCGAAGTAGTCGGCCGGGCAAAGCCCCGTGTCGTAGCGGCAGATAGGCGGCACGGCGGTCTCCCATACGCCCATCTCGCGCCCGCCATAGTTGATAGGCGACATCATCAGGAAGCGCTCATCAACCTCTTTGTCGGCCGCATAAATCTGCCCCTGACCTTCCATGTTACTCTGGCCTATACACAAGTAGATATAAAAGTTAGGGTCTACTTCTGCCACTGCCTTTGTGCTGACTGCCATTCCCATCATGCCGAGAATAACGCCTTTCAGAATTGTTCCTTTTTTCATTTTCCTGAATATGAGATATAAGTTTCAATTTATGCTTAGTTAGAAATACGCAGTATGTTACTCCCACTCTATCGTTGCGGGCGGCTTTGAGGAAATATCGTAGCAGACGCGGTTGACCCCGCGCACTTTGTTGATAATCTCATTACTGACCCTGGCCATGAAGTCGTAGGGCAGATGGGCCCAGTCGGCAGTCATGGCATCGCTGGAGGTAACGGCGCGCAGCGCCACGGGATTCTCGTAGGTGCGTTCATCACCCATCACGCCCACGCTGCGCACGGTGGACAGAAGGATGGCACCGGCCTGCCAAATCTGGTCGTAGAGCGACACTTCTATCTCGCCATCAGTCATCTGGGCAGGCACACCGGCGGCAAGCACCTTGCGGGCTTCTTCGCCTGAGAGTTTCACCTTGTAGTCGCGCAAACCGCGGATGTATATGTCGTCTGCCTCTTGCAGTATGCGTACTTTCTCGGGGGTAATGTCGCCCAGAATGCGTACGGCCAATCCGGGACCCGGGAAGGGGTGGCGGGTAATGAGATGCTCGGGCATGCCCAACTGGCGGCCCACGCGGCGCACTTCATCTTTGAACAGCCACTTCAGCGGCTCGCAGAGCTGCAAGTGCATCTCCTTGGGCAGCCCGCCCACGTTGTGGTGGCTCTTGATGACCTTGCCCGTTATGTTCAGTGACTCGATACGGTCGGGATAGATTGTACCCTGAGCCAGCCAGCGGGCATCAGTGATTTTCTTGGCCTCGGCATTGAACACCTCTACAAAGTCACGGCCAATGATTTTGCGCTTCTGCTCGGGGTCTGTAATGTCTTCCAAGTCTGCAAAGAACTTACTTGAGGCATCAACGCCTATCACGTTCAGTCCTAAGACCTTATAGTCATCCATCACTTGCTGGAATTCGTTCTTGCGCAGCATGCCGTGGTCGACAAAGATACAGGTCAGGCGGTCGCCGATGGCACGATTCAGCAGCACGGCGGCTACGCTGGAGTCAACACCGCCAGAGAGGCCGAGGATGACGCGGTCTGTGCCTAACTGTGCCTTCAGTTCTGCCACGGTGGAATCAACAAATGAGGCGGCGCTCCACTGCTGGCGCGAGCCGCAAATGTCTACCACAAAGTTCTTCAGTAGCTGTGTGCCCTGTATGCTGTGGAACACCTCGGGATGGAACTGCACGGCAAACACTGGTGCCGCTCCCGCCTCGCCAGAGGGATTGGGCGACCAGAAAGCGGCATTGGTGACATCCTTAGTCGAGCCAATGACCTGAAAACCATCGGGAATGGCGGTGATAGTGTCGCCGTGGCTCATCCATACCTGAGAGTGCTGCTCGAACTGCTTGAAGAGCGGATTCGTGGTGTCTACCGTCTGCAGGTTGGCGCGGCCATACTCCCGCGAGTCGGCCTTCTCGACCTTGCCGCCAAGGGTCTGCGAGATAAACTGCGCACCGTAGCAGATGCCCAGCACGGGAATCCGCCCCAAGAACTGGCTGAGGTCGACCTTGAAAGCCTCCGGGTCATGCACCGAATAAGGCGAGCCACTCAAGATGACGCCAATGACCGAAGGGTCTTCCTTCGGGAACTTGTTGTAGGGCATAATCTCGCAGAAGGTGTCTAATTCGCGCACCCGGCGGCCGATGAGCTGCGTGGTCTGCGAACCAAAATCGAGGATAATAATCTTCTGTGTCATACTTTTCTATAGTTGTTTGATGAATGTTTCTGCTTGTTCCAGCGTGTCTAACTTCCCGACATCGAGCAGCTGAAGCCCTTTCTGCTCATAGCCGAGAATGGCGCACTGGTGGCAATGCTTCAGATAGAAGTCTATGATGCCGAAACGGTCGGGCATATCGCGGAAGAGTGGGAAAAGGCGCGGCCAGACGACATGGATGCCGCTGAAGGCCAGCGACTTCAAGTCTGACGGATTGAGCCCGGGATAGGGGCTTTTCACCTGCCCAGTCTCTATGTTCACCCAGCCATCGAGTATCATTTCCTCATCGAAGAGCAGATAGCGCTTGGTGGCGCGCCTGCTGACCACCAGCAAGGCATCGGGCGTGGCCGCAGCTTCAGGGCTCGCGGGCGACTGCCCCCCCACAAGGCTGCCGAGCGCCACGTTGCTCAGGATGTCTACGTTGTGAATCAGTATGGGCGAATCCTGGTCGAACAGCGGCAGGGCTCTCTTGATGCCGCCCCCCGTCTCGAGCAGCTGCTCCGTCTCATCGCTGATGCGGATGTCAAGCCCAAAGTTCTGATTCTGCCGCAGGTAGTCGACAATCTGCTGGGCGAAGTGGTGAACGTTGACCACCACGCGCTCAAAGCCCGCCGCCTTCAGCTTCTGCACCACGTGCCAGAGCAGGGGCTGCCCCCCCACGCTGACCAGCGCTTTCGGCATGGTGTCAGTCAGCGGTTTGAGACGAGTACCCAGCCCCGCGGCAAATATCATGGCTTGTTTCATACAACCTGTGCTACCTGTTGTTACATTTTAGGTTGCAAAGATAATACTTTTCTGGCAGAAAAAGAAAGAAAAGATTGATTATTTCGCATCGAGTGTCTGGGTGATGCCCTGCTCGCGGTGACAGACACGCACCTCTATGCCGAACTTCTCGTGCAGATGCTCGGCCAGATGCTGGGCACTGTAGACGGAACGGTGCTGGCCGCCCGTGCAGCCGAAGGCAAACATGAGCGAAGTGAAACCGCGCTGAATGTAACGGCGCACATGCGCATCGGCCAGCTTGTAGACCGAGTCGAGGAAGGTCAGTATCTCACCATCGTCTTCCAGGAAACGGATGACCGGCTCATCAAGCCCTGTCAGCTTCTTGTAGGGCTCATAGCGCCCGGGATTGTGCGAGGAGCGGCAATCGAACACATAGCCGCCGCCGTTGCCACTCTCGTCTTCGGGAATGCCCTTGCGGTAAGAGAAGCTGAACACCTTGACAACCAGCGGCCCTTGCGCATCATATTTCGAGAAAGTGGCAGGCCCGTCTTGCGGGTGGGGCTTGTATGGATTCTTGTCTGTGGTCTTGTAGCCATCAGCCCGGCTGGCCGTTGCCGATATCTGCTGGAACTGCGGCAGCTCCACCAGCCGGCGCAGCACCCCAACCAGGTGGGGATAGGGGAACAGCTTGGGATTCAGCGCCAAAAGCTCGCGCAAATTCTGGATGGCCGGCGGAATGGAATCGATAAAGTGCTGCTTCCGCTCGAAGTAGCCGCGGAAGCCGTAAGCACCCAGCACCTGAAGGACACGGAAAAGCACGAACAGCGAGAGGCGCGCCACAAAATGATGGCTTGACGGCACTTCGACATACTGCTTCAGGGCGTTATAGTACTCATAGACCAGCTCGCGCCGCAGCTTGTGGGAATAGCGGGCCGATGCCTGCCAGAGAAATGAGGCTAAGTCATAGTAATAGGGCCCGCGGCGACCGCCCTGATAGTCAATGAAATAAGGCTTACCATCAACCAGCATGACGTTGCGCGCCTGGAAATCACGATAGAGAAAAGCCGACTGCCGCTCGGCAGTCAAGTCCTTGGCCATCAGGCGGAAGTCTGCCTCGAGCTTCAGCTCGTGGAAGTCTATGTCAGTAGTCTTCAGAAAACAGTACTTGAAATAGTTCAAGTCGAACAGCACCGAGTCGGCATCGAACTCAGGCTGCGGATAGCACTGCGAGAAGTCCAGTTCGCGCGCCCCGCGCATCTGCATGTTCGGCAGCTCGCGTATGGTGCGCTTCAGCAGCTCCTGTTCGGCCAGCGTATAGCGGCCGCCGGCCTCGCGCCCCCCACGGACAGCATCGAAGAGCGACACCGTGCCGAGGTCTGTCTGCAAATAGCGCAGCTCATCGGCACTGGTGGCCAAGACCTGCGGAACGGGCAGCTGACGGCGGGTGAAGTGGCGGGAGAGGTAGATGAAGGCATGATTCTCATCGCGGCTGGTGCCGATGCAGCCAATCACGCTGCTGCCATCAGCGGCACGAAACCGATAGTACTGGCGGTTAGAGCCCGCCCCCGGCAGCTTCTCTGTCGTTGCGGGCGCTCCCCCACTCCACTGCTCGTAAAGCTCCAAGAGTTTTTCCATTTTTCAGTTGCCTTTATCCGTCTTGTAATCTTATACTTACACGCAATACTCTCATGCTTTGCTGGAACACACGGCATCAACGGCCTGGCGCAGCCGCTCAAGCGCCTCTTCCAGCACCGCCCGCTGCGTGCCAACGTTCATGCGCATAAAGCCCTGACCGCCGGGGCCGAACATCTCGCCATCGTTGAGGGCCAGCCGCGCCCGGTTGACAAACAAGTCGTTAAGCTGCTCATGCGTAAGCCCCAACTGCCGGCAGTCGAGCCAGACCAGGAACGATGCCTGCGGCCGCATGGGGCGGATGGCCGGCAACAGCCGCCGGCAATAGTCTTCGACGAACAGCACATTCTGCTCGACATAGTCAAGCATCTGCCTGCGCCACTCCTCACCCTCAGCACTGAAGGCCGCCATGGTAGCGATGGGCGCAAACAGCGTGGGCTCATCGAACTCGTTGGCCTGAAGCCAGGTGTAGAAACGGCTGCGCAGCTCAGGGTTGGGCACAATGGCGTATGAGCTGACGATGCCCGCAATGTTAAACGTCTTTGACGGTGCGCCGAAGGTGATGCTGCATGCCGCAGCCTCATCAGAGACCGAGGCGAAAGGCACGTGGCGATGGCCGAAGAGCGCCATATCGCAGTGAATCTCATCGCTGATGACCAGGATGCCGCGCTCGTGGCAGAAATGTGCCAGCCGCCGCAACGTATCGGCAGACCAGACAATGCCGGCAGGGTTGTGGGGATTGCTCAGTATGAGCAGGCGGCACTTGTCGTCAGCCACCTGAGCCAGCTGCTCGAAATCCATCTCGTAAGTCGGCTGTTCCCCACCCTCGACATAGCGCAGCGGATTCCATACCACCGTGCGCTGGTTGCCCTCAGGGGTCAGGCGGAAGGGGTGGTAGACGGGCGGCTGGATAATCACCTTCTCATCTTTCCCCAACAGCGCGTTGACCACCATGCCGATGCCCTTCACGATGCCGGGAATGAACGTAAGCCACTCCTGCCTGACCTGCCACTGGTGGTGGTCAGCTATCCAGCGGCTAATGGCGGGAAAGAAATCCGGCGGCGTGACGGTGTAGCCGTAGAGCGAGTGGTCGAGCCGCCGCCGCAGGGCCTCGGTAATGAAGGGGGCGGTCTCAAAATCCATGTCGGCCACCCACAGCGCCAGCAAGTCATCGCGGCCGTAGCGCTCCTTGAGTACCCCGTGCTTCAGGTCGCCGCTGCCTGAGCGCGAAACGGGTTTATCGAAATCGTATGTCATGCCAATGCTTGTTTTATATCGTTGAAAATATCCTCTACACTCTCCAGCCCCACGGACAGGCGGATGGTAGTCTGTTTGACATCCATGGCCTCCAGCTGCTCTTCCGTGAAGTTGCCAAAGATGGTCGATGCCGGGTGGATGGCCAGTGTCTTGTTGTCGAAGAGGTTGGTGGCGCGATGAATCAGCCGTAGCCTATTGATGAACGCAAAGCAGGCATCGCGCGACGGCAGGTCTATTGTCATCATGGCACCCGACGTGGACCCGAACTGGCGGCGCGCCAGCTCGTAGTAGGGATTATCCTTCAGCCCGATGTAGTTGACCGTCAGCCGGTCTGCCAGCTCATCGTGCAGCCGCTGCGCCAGCTCCTGGGCATTGGCGGCCTGCACCCGATAGCGAGCATCGAGCGTTTCCAGCCCCATCGTCTGCATAAACGCCACCTGCGGAGTCATGTACGACCCTAAGTTGAACAGCATCTCATATTTGATGCGCTGGTTGACGGCCTCAAAGTTCCCGTAGTCTATGATGAGACCACCCAGCGAGGTAGCCCCGCCCGAGAGGTACTTGGTACTCGACACCAACTCATAGTCAACGCCCAGCTCGCGGAGCGACATCTCCGTGAAGGGAATCGCGGTTGAGTCGGCTATCAGCGGCACACGGTGTGCCCTGGCCACCTCTGCCAGTGCCTTGATGTCAACCACCTCAAGCTGGGGGTTAGTCAGTATCTCGAAGAATATGCAGCACGTGTCATCATCTACGGCGCGCCTCACCGCCTCCATGTCTGTCAGGTCTACCAGCCGCGGTGTCACCCCGAAGCGGGCCAGCGTGGCCGTGATGAGCGAAAACGTGTTGCCAAAAAGGTGCGTAGACGTGACGATGTTCTTGCCCTGTGCGGCCACCGCCAACAGCGTGACACTGATGGCAGCCATGCCCGAGTTCATTGCCGTGACATGAGCCGCGCCGGTCAGGCTTCTGACCCGCCGCTCAAAGTGCGTTACCGTTGGATTCTCCACGCGCGAGTAGTCCGGGGCCACAATCTTGTTCGTAAAGGCATCGGACATGGTCTGCGCATCATCAAACTCGTATGCCACGGCATGATAGACTGGCATGGAGAGTGCATCGTACGCATCGCGCCGCGCGTATGGTGTAAAGGTTGCTAAAGTCTGCTTTTTCATTTCCTAATTTCTTATATGTTTTTCAGTCTGGCTATCAGGGGCTTCTTTCGTCACGTTCATATCTTCACAAGTTGGGAAACGTGAATTATATCGTTCCTCCATTTTTCCGGCAATAAGCGGAAAGGCTATCCAGATTGTCGTTAAGCGGCA
>JAFLSH010000064.1 GCA_022511055.1 Prevotella sp.
GACATCCTGCGCATCTACGGCTATAACAATGTGGAAATTCCCACCCAGCTCAAGTCATCGCTTGTCATCAAGGGTGACGAGGACCGCAAGCACAAACTGCAAAACCTGGTGTCGGAGCAATTGGTGGGCAGCGGCTTCAACGAGATACTGAATAACTCGCTGACCAAGGCCGCCTACTACGAGCCAGAGACACCGCTGGTCAAGATTATGAATCCGCTGTCGAGTGACCTGAACGTCATGCGGCAGACACTGCTCTACGGCGGTCTGGAGAGCATTCAGCACAATGCCAACCGCCGTAACCAGAACATCCGATTCTTTGAGTTCGGTAACGTCTACCAGAAACAGGACAAGCAGCCTGCGGAAGACTATACCGACTGGCTGACGGCCAACGGCTATTGCGAGGACAAGCACCTGGCGCTGTGGGTGACAGGCAAGCGGGTCGAAGGCTCGTGGGCTCATCAGAACGAAGACTCATCGTTCTATGAACTGTCGGCATACGTTGAGAACATTCTGCACCGCATCGGCCTGAAGCCTGGACAGACAGTCCGCAAGAAGTCTGCCAACCCCGTGTTTTCAGCAGGTGTAACCATTGAAAACCGCGGCGGCAAGGTACTCGCCGAGATGGGTATCGTGGCCAAGAAGCTGCAAAAGCAGTTCGGGCTGGACAATGCCGTCTACTATGCCGAGCTGAGCTGGGCACAGCTGATGAAAGCTACCAAGAAAAACGAGATAACCTTCACCGAAGTGCCCCGCTTCCCTGCCGTGAGCCGCGACCTGGCACTGCTGGTAGACCAGCAGGTGGAGTTTGCACAGATAGTCGACACTGCCCGCCAGACGGAAAAGAAACTGCTGAAGCGCGTGGAGCTGTTTGATGTCTACGAAGGCGACAAGCTGCCACAGGGCAAGAAGTCATACGCAGTCAACTTCATACTGCAAGACGAAGAGAAGACTATGGGCGACAAGCAGATTGATGCCATCATGCAGAAGCTCATCGCCAACCTGAAGAAACAGTTAGGAGCAGAGCTGAGATAGGGTCAAACCACCCCCAGCCGAGAAACAGGGAACTTGAGCTACGCTCCCCTACCCTCTCATCGATAGAAAAAAAATAATAATTAGTAATATTAACACAATGGGAAGAGCATTTGAATACCGTAAAGCTGCAAAGCTGAAGAGATGGGGCCACATGGCCAAGACATTCACAAAGATTGGCAAGCAGATTGCCATTGCCGTCAAAGCAGGCGGCCCAGAGCCGGAAAACAATCCGACACTGCGCGCAATCATTGCCAACGCCAAGCGCGAAAACATGCCGAAAGACAACATTGAGCGCGCCATCAAGAACGCTATGGGTAAGGACCAGAGCGAATACAAGGAAGTGACATACGAAGGCTACGGCCCTCACGGCGTGGCTATCTTTGTAGACACGCTGACCGACAATACCACCCGTACCGTGGGTGACGTGCGCTCGGTGTTCAACAAGTTCAACGGCAACTTAGGCACACAGGGCTCGCTGTCGTTCCTCTTCGACCATAAGTCGGTCTTCACCTTCAAGAAGAAGGAAGGGCTCGACATGGACGAGATGATTCTTGACCTGATAGACTACGGCGTGGAAGACGAGTTCGACGAGGATGAAGAAACGGGCGAAATCACCATCTATGGCGACCCGCAGTCATTCGGTGCCATTCAGAAGCATCTTGAAGCCGAGGGTTACGAGGTGACTGGAGCCGAGTTTACCCGCATTCCTAACGACCTGAAGGAAGTGACCCCCGAACAGCGCGAGACTATTGATAAGATGGTAGAGAAGCTGGAAGACTTCGATGATGTGCAGACCGTCTACACTAACATGAAGCCTGAATAAAGAAAAACGGTCGTTGGCCATTGGAGACACAGAAGCCCAATGGCCAACGTTGTTTTTTATCAGTCGAGGTGGAACACTTCCACCAGAGGGATGCTGATGGGCGAGTTGTCAGGATTCACTTCCATGATGTCTGCCATCATATCCCACCATTTCCGGGTCACCGGGTCTACGTTCTCTGTGTCCTGAGAGTTCCCCTCTTTTGAACACTCCTGATAGGCGAAGAGCAGGTTTGTGTCCTTATCCCAGTAGATGCTGTAATTGGCTACCCCCTGTTCTTTTATCATTTTTACCAGCTCAGGCCAGATGGCTGCATGGCGTTTCTCATATTCGCGCTCACAGCCCGGCTTCAGTTTCATTTTGAATGCAAATCTGCGTACCATAAGTTTTCTCTTTTTTATATCAGTGTTTGTCAATTGATAGATAATATCCTAACTTATACAATTTGAACAAGCCTAAAATCGGGTGACGGCTGACAAGCATACGGCGCTCCATACCGCCAGCCACCGCATGCCACAAACGGATGAAACCTTTGACAGCCTTCAGGTGAATGCCATCGACCAGTGTCAGCATACGCGAATAGCCCCTCAGCTCGCTACGGAACTCATAAAGTGTTCGCAGCCCCTCCTCGGTCTTGCTGACGAAATCGGCATTACTCTCAAACGTGTTAAAGCCCAATGGATTGTCTATGTGGCGGATGCCTATCCGCTGTTGCTTCATACGGATGCCGAAAAGCACATCTTCATAGCCATAATGCCTGAAGCGCTCGTCAAACGGATGCTGGCACATCACGTCTCGCCGCACCATGAGATTGGCGGTGTGTATATCGTGGTAAGGGCGCTGCTGACGGCGCGCGACAACATGGTCTGGCTCTGCCGACTTCTCGTACAGGTAGCGCAGGTTGTGCTTCAGCTGCGCCTGATTGCCACCGATGCTCACTCCGCCGTCAACAACGGCAACGGAAGGGTAAGCCTGCTGCTGTTCAACATACCGGCTGAGAAACGCTTCGCTCTCAACGGTCATGTCACTGTCAATGTAAAGCACCCATTGGTACTGACTCTCACGACAAAGAAAATTCCGAATAGCAGCGCGCCCCACATTCTCCGTTCTGATGATGTAGCGGCAGTTAGGCAGGCCGTCTATCAGCTTGTTTTCTTCCACAGAGGCATTCTCGGTTGAGCCATCATCGGCCACCAGTATTTCGTATGGAATACCTAACAATTCTGCCTGTTGCTGAAGATGCCTCACCAGCACCGTACAATTATGATTATAGGTGGGAATCAAAATAGACAGCTCGCCCAAATTTGTTTTCATGGGGTCAAAATTACACAAAAATGGTGAAAAGCCGAAACTTTCGGCCTACTTTTTGCGTTTATTTCAAAAAAAGTTTATACCTTTGCACCCGCTTCTACGAGATAGGAGCATGAAATTCAACAAAATCATTAACAATTTAAACATTTCTAAACAACAATGGCAACAAAAATCAGATTGCAGCGCGGTGGCCGTAAAGGTTATGCTTTTTACAGCATCGTTATCGCTGACGCCCGGGCACCACGTGATGGTCGTTTCACTGAAAAGATTGGTACTTACAACCCTAACACCAATCCTGCCACAGTAAACTTGAATTTCGAGCGTGCGCTCTATTGGGTTGAGGTTGGCGCCCAGCCTACAGACACAGTACGTAACATTCTGAGCCGCGAAGGCGTGTACCTGATGAAGCACCTCAAAGGCGGTGTGAAGAAGGGCGCATTCGACGAAGCATCTGCCCAGAAGAAGTTTGATGCTTGGAAAGCTGACAAGCAGAACGGACTGAACAAGATTGCCGAGGCTGAAGCCAAGGCTAAGAAGGAGGCCGCTGCGGAAGCTCTGAAAGCAGAGAAGGCAGTGAACGAGGCTATTGCCAAGAAAGTAGCTGAGAAGAAGGCCGCTGAAGCTGCCGCAAAGGCAGAGGCTGAAGCCGCCAAGGCTGCTGAGGAAGCAAGTGCTGAGGCTACTGAGGCACCCGCCGAGGAAGCTGCTCCCGCTGAGGCATAAACAATCAGACAAAGGAAATGGGAAATTGTGGGCTATGGCCATGATTTCTCATTTCTTTTTTATTTTTAAATTCCCACCAAAACTTTTTCCCTCCTATGCACATTCTCGAGATGCCTTCTTTCTTCCCGCCTTTAGGGGGATTGTTCTGTCTTGACCAGGCAAAGGCATTGAAGGAGTTAGGACACGAGGTGCGCATCTTGAGCAATGTTCAGTTAGGAGTCACGGTGGGGCTGAAAGATTTCGTAACCCTGCCCTTTGGGAGATTTGAGGAAGAACGCGACGGAGTGACTGTCTTTCAGTCATTCCAGCGTGGTCTGCCCAAATCCGTGCGCTATAACGCCATGCGGTGGGTCAAGACGGTGGGCGGCATGTTTGACGACTACGTAGCCCGATACGGACAGCCTGACATTCTGCATGCCCATTGTGCAAAGTGGGGCGGCTATGCCGCGATGCTCATCGGCCAGAAGTATCATATCCCATACGTTATCACCGAACACATGCCCTTCTACAACTTGCGCGAAGAGTTGGGCGAGCCGCCGACTACGGCATGGCAAGTGCCACTGCTGAGACAGGCGTACCACCATGCGGACATGGTGGTTACGGTGGCGGAAGAGCTGATTAACGACATGGCATGCTACTTTGGGAGCGATTATCGCTGGACATTCATCTCAAACATCATTGACACCCGCTTCTTCTGTCACAAGCCACGACTGCCACGCGAAGGCCGGCCGTTCCGCTTTTGCTGCCCGGCCATATACACCCAGCGGAAAGGCTACGACGTGTTGTTGGCCGCATTCGACCAAATGGAAAACCAGGAGGCGGAGCTGCATGTGGCTGGGCTGAACACCGACAGCAGCCAGTTCGCCCAGATGGTGGAAAGGTTGGCGTCTGCCGACCACGTGAAAACACATGGCAACATAGACCGCGAAGGCATACGGCAGTTGCTCTACGATTCCGATGCTTTGGTGCTGGCCACACGCGGTGAAGTGCAGCCGCTTGTGCTTTTGGAGGCCATGAGTACGGGGCTGCCAATCATATCGACGGAGTGTGTGCCGAAGAATGAACGCATTGAGGGCGGTTGCACTATTGTGCCTGTTGACGACGTGCAGGCATTAGCCAAGGCGATGGACTGCCAGACGACCGCACCTGCTGCCGCTGACGGCGGAATGAGACTTTCACAGGCCGTTCAACGGCTTGCCTCGAAAGAGGTTGTGGGCAGGCAGCTGGAAGAAGTGCTGCGCAACGCTATCGCCCGATATGCTTCAGGCCAACAATAAGTTTGCGCAGAGCCAGTGCGCAGTTCCAACAGCCTTTGCTTTTCATGATGCTTTGTACAACGCCCACCCGCCAAGTAGGCGCAACGCCCCATTTCTCAATCCACCGCTTTGCCTCATCTCGCAGGGCTTCGGAGTGACTGCGAAAGGCATGCATGGTCAGCGTAAAGGCGCGCTGACGGAAGAAAGTGTTTAGCTTCGGGGCGTTTACCAAATGGTATTTCTGACTCAGATAGTAGCTAAGGTCGGTGGTGCGGCGCACGAACAGGAACTGCCGCGCATCATCAGGACAGAAGGATACGGAGGGATGATTGACACTGTAGTTCAGCGTAATATCAGGCAAGTAGGCAATATGCCCCGACACAGCCATAGCCGCCGCAATAGCCAAGTCTTCACAGCCGAACTCACGGTTGCGGAACATGAAGGTGTCTTCGCTATAGGCTTGCAGAAAAACATCTTTCCGATAGAGCGAGGTGCAGAGATGAATGACGGGAAAGTCTGTCTGCGTGATGATGTCAGCCAACAGCTGCCGCCCTTCGGTGAATGGCTGGCGCAGCAGGCCGATGGCAGGCTTCCTGGCAGTCTTGGCCACTTCATCATAGTAGTTCCACGCCGTATGCACCAGCGTTACTTCCGGGTGGGCTTCCAGGATATTCTTTTCCTTCTCTAACTTCAGGGGGTCTACCCAGAAATCATCGCCGGCACAGTCAGCAATGTATTTTCCCTTACACTCCAGCAGACAATCAAAATAGTTGTCAATCACCCCTTTGTTTTCCGAATGGCAGAAAAGCCTGATTTTGTCAGGGTGTTGCTGCTGATACTGCCTGCATATAGCGCGGGTGTTGTCAGTAGAGCAGTCTTCGCCTATGACAATCTCGACAGCCCAGCTGCACTGCTGCATCAGTATGGAGTCCAAGGCGCGCGCAATGGTCTGCTCGTGATTGTAAGTGACGACTACGACAGAGATTTTCCTTTCCATCTTTGCTCACAGTTGCTATTCTTCACGCTTCAGCATCAGTATCACGCGCATCATGACAGAGCGCCCCCATGCGGTTTGGCTCATGCGGCGAAACCACGCATATTTCTTGGTGTAGTTGCGGTCTGGAAGCGGAAACAAGCCCTCTTTGCGTAGCTTTTCCAGCTGGCGCTCCAAGTAATGGCGGTTTTGGGTCTGCACAATGATGTTGTATATATAGTCCATGGTCAGCTGCGCCACCCTTCGCTGAATGGCAGTGCGCTCACGAGCCGGCAGGGTGTCGGCTATGGCATTGAGCCTCACGATGACACTTTTGCCATCGTTGAGCCGCTTCAGTGTCTGGCGGGCATTGGTCTCGGTGGTGATAGAGTGTGGCCGGCTGCGGTAGTAATAGGCTTTCGCACCCGTGGAGCAGACGGTATCAGCGCGCAGCAGCAACAGGGGCGTGAATTCTTCGTCTTCATGATAGATGCCAGAACGAAAGCGCAACTCCCCTAATGCCGACCGCTTGAACAGATAGCCGCATGCCGTGGCATGCAGGTTGTTATGGCTGAGATAATCCACGCCGCTGACAGGGCCGCTGACGGCACGGTCGACAGCATCTGTCTTTTCGTCAGTAGTCAGGCTGAACATGAGCATATCGGGCGACTTCTGCCGCACCACCTCAAGGCAGTGTTCGTATGCCGACCGCACAAGCCGGTCATCACCATCAACAAACTGCACGTATCGCCCCGTTGCCATGCGCAGCCCAAGGTTGCGAGCCATGCTGAGCCCCTGATTATGCTGGCGGACATAAATCAGCCCATCATCTGCCAGTTCCTTCAGCGCAGGCAAGGGATTAGAGTCTGAGCCATCATCCACGACTATCAGCTCCATCTCGCCCTTTGGCAGCGAGACGGCCCTGATGCTGGTCAGGCATTCCGCCAGCAGCGGCTCAGGTATGTTGTAGCAGGTAACAATGAAACTGACTAACGGCTGTGGGGTTTCATTTCTCATAGACTTGCTCAATATTTGGCACAAAGATACACTTTTTCAGACTATTGACAAAATAATTATCCTGTTTTTACGTTCCTTTTAAGGAAATATATGAAAGAAGAAGCCGACAGCTACGGTCACGTGCTGAAATACACGGGCGTTTTTGGAGGCGTACAGGGGCTGAATATTGTTGTCAACCTTGTACGCAATAAGTTGGTTTCCATCATTCTTGGCCCGGAGGGCATGGGGCTGGTGTCTCTGTTCAACTCAACGGTCAACTTCATTTCGCAGACGACAAACATGGGCTTGTCTGCAAGTGCCATCAAGCACATATCAGAGGTTTTTGACTCTGGCGACGAGAAGCGCATCGCCCACTTTGTCAAGGTGGTCAGGCTGTGGTCACTGCTCGTTGCCCTGCTCGGCATGGTGGTCTGCATCATTGCGGGCCCGCTATTGAGCAACTACACGTTCTCCTGGGGCGACCATACGCTGCACTTCATTCTGCTGTCTCCCGCCGTGGGTCTGTTAGCCATCACCTTGGGCGAGACGGCTATCCTGAAGGCAGCCCGCGCGCTTCGGGCATTAGCGGTGGTACAGATATATACCGTCATGGCAGCCTTGCTGATTTCCGTTCCCATCTATAAGATACTCGGCCAGACGGGCATTGTGCCTGTCATTGTGCTGCTGGCTCTTGTCTCCATGCTGCTCACGGTGCGCTACAGCTACCGCATTGTGCCGCTGGAGCTGAAGGGGGCGCACGGCCTGCTGGGCGAAGGCATGGGCATGGTGCGCCTGGGCCTGTCGTTCATGCTGGCGGGCATTATGGGCAGTGGAGCTGAAATGCTCATACGCTCATACCTGAATGTCAACGGCAGTCTGGAGGAGGTGGGGCTATACAGTGCGGGCTTCATGCTGACCATCACATACGCGAGCATTGTCTTCTCGTCGATGGAGAGCGACTATTTCCCGCGCATATCGGCCATCAGCGGCAACAACCAGGCACTCTGCCTTTCCGTCAACCGCCAGATTGAGGTCTCGCTGCTAATTGTCGCCCCCATGCTGGCAGGGCTCATTGTGGCACTACCTGTGCTGGTGCCGCTACTGCTGACGAGCAAGTTTCTGCCCATGGTACCGATGGCGCAGGTGGCAGTTTTTTCCATGTATATCAAGTCTGTTTCCCTGCCCATCAGCTACCTGACCTTGGCAAAGGGCGACTCCGTAGCCTACATGACACTCGAAGCCATCTACGACCTGGTGATGGTGGCGGCTGTTCTGCTGGGCTACACGTGGGGCGGCTTGTTCGGTATCGGTGTAGGACTGTCGGTCAGCTATCTTGTCGACGTGCTGATAGTCTACTTCTATACACACCGATATTATGACTACACGATGTCTTCATCTGTCATGAAATATGCGGCCATACAGTTGTCGTTGGGGGTGGCTGCCTATCTGACAACCTACATCGGCTCGCCTGTGCTTTACTGGCTGCTTGGCATGTCGGCCTGCGCAGCCAGCCTAATCATATCAGTCTACATACTCCACCAGAAGACTTCCCTGTGGACAGCGCTGACGGAGAAGCTAACTTCAAAATTCCGGCGACATGGCTGAGGTGAGTGTGCTTGTTGCTGTCTACAATGCCGAGGCTTACCTGCCCGAATGTCTCGACTCTCTGTTAGGCCAGACGCTCAGCGACTTGCAGATAATCTGCATAGACGACTGCTCGACCGACCGCTCCGCACAGCTGCTTGACGACTATGCCCGCCGCGACCACCGCATAGAGGTCATTCACCTGGAGCAGAATCTCGGCCCTTCAGGCGCGAGAAACCGCGGACTTAGCCGCGCCGCCGGCCGCTATGTCTGCATGGTTGATGCCGACGACTGGCTGTCGCCCGATGCTCTGGAACAGGCTGTTGCCGTGTTTGCCGCCCATCAGCAGACTGACGGTGTCTTGTTCCAGATGCAGCTGGCCCACAGTGACGGCTCTTGCGAGGCTTTTGCCATGCCTGACTTCACGGTGCTGACTGGCGAAGAAGCCTTCCGGCTCAGCCTCAGCTGGCAGATTCACGGCCTCTATATGCTGCGTTCCGAGCTGCAACGCAGATACCCATACGATGACCAGTGCGGACTTTACGGCGACGAGACGACGACACGCCTGCACTTTTTGGCTTCGCGCGAGATTCGCCAGTGCGCCGGCACCTACTACTACCGCCAGCATGCTGTCTCAGCCACACACCGGATGACGGCCCAGTATTTTGAAAGGCTGGCCGCACACGAGAGCCTCCGGCGGCAGATGGCCGGCATGGGGGCTGCGCCTGCGCTGCTGGCAGAGCTGGAGAGCGTGCGCTGGCTGGCACTGGTGGATGCCTGCCACTTCTACCACCAGAACCGCTCCTTGCTGTCAGCGGAAGACCGCCACAAGGGAATGGACAGGATGCGCCACGCCTGGCACAGCATAGACCGCGCAGCCCTGAAAAAAGAGACGACCGCCAAGTTTGGCTATCGTCTCTGTAGCAGTTGGCCGCTGTTCCGCTTGCAGGAATGGGCCTATTTCACGCTCCGTGGTCTCCTGAGGCGGTAGACCGCTAAAAGCGGAAGTCAAGCTGCAAGTCTACGAAGTTGTAGTCTGGCTTTGCCAGCGACCGCTCGTTGACGCGGGCATACTCAAAGTTCAGCTGCACGTTCTTGGTGAAGAAGTAGTTCAGACCTACCTCATACATCGTCTTCGAGTTTCCCCAAGTCTTGTCTTTCCTGTAAGTGTTGTAGCGAGCCTTGGCATGGAGCTTCGACTTGATAACCGGCACGATGCCAAACGCATACCATCCATCGGCCTTGTCGCCCAGCGAGGCATCAGCCCCGTAGCCCTGATTGTGTATGTACTCCGCCCGGAACGTGTACTCGTTCTTGTCATACTCTGCCGAGAGGGCATAGCGATTCTTCTCGCCCACCCCGGCGCGGCTGCCGGTCCACCCGAAGGCGCCAATGCGCACACCATCAATGGGCATCACCCAGATGCCGCCGATGATATCCTTGCGGTTGTCCTTATCCTTGGCGTTGATGCCCTCACCGTTGTAGACACCCACCTGATAGTGCAGCAGGTTGCGGCCGGCGGCATTCTTGATGATGTCACCCTGCACCTGCACACCAATGTCGCGGCCACCCGACGAAGCCTCGCCCGTGCGGTCGCCAAAGCCTGTCAGCGCGTTGATGACCTGGGCGTATGAATACCAGCCCTGGGTGATGGGATGGGCGGGATTCTCGAAGGTGAAAGCCCGCTTGAACTGACCCGCTTTCACACGGAACGCCTCATACTTCTGCCACTCGGCAAACAGGTCGACCAAATAGGCCGTGGCACTGCCCGGACCCGTGCCGAGTGAGCCCTGACCCTGCACACGCCATGCGAAGTCGCCGCTCTTGCCATCCAGTATCAAGCGCATCAGCCGCAGGTTGAACTCATTGTGTTCACCCCCTTCCTTGTCCTCAGCTTGATACTGCACCATGCCATAGCCACTCAGCTTGATGTTCTTTACCCAGGCCGGCACATCGGCCGCCTTCTCGGTTGTTTCCTGTACACTCGTTTCCTCTGCCAGCGCCATTGTCGAACAAGTCATCAACAAGGCCGTTAGCAGCGCGATAGATTTCTTTTGCATATCAGTTTCTATTTGTTCTTTTGGGATTTCCTATTGGTTTTGTCTCCGCTTCAGCAGCACCACATTCTCAACGTGTGGCGTATGGGGGAACATATCCACCGGCTGCACCTCGGCCACGGCATAGCTTTCATCAAGGCTTTGCAGGTCGCGGGCCTGCGTTGCCGGGTTGCAGCTGACGTAGACGATTCGCTCTGGCTCAGCCCTGAGAATGGTCTTCACCACATCGGGGTGCATGCCGGCGCGCGGCGGGTCAGTGATAATCACATCAGGCTTGCCGTGCTGGCTGATGAATGCCTCAGTCAACAGGTCTTTCATGTCGCCGGCATAGAACTGCGTATTGCCGATGCCGTTGATGGCGCTGTTCACCTTGGCATCCTCTATGGCCTCTGGCACATACTCTATGCCAATGACTTGCCGAGCCTGGCGCGCCACAAAGTTGGCTATCGTTCCCGTGCCGGTGTACAGGTCATAGACCAGCTCGCTGCCAGTCAGCCCGGCAAACTCCCTGGCCACAGAGTACAGGTGGTAAGCCTGCTCCGTGTTGGTCTGGTAGAAAGACTTCGGCCCGACCTTGAACTTCAGCCCCTCCATCTCTTCGTAGATGTGGTCTCTGCCCTTGAAGACCATGATTTCCTGGTCGCCAATCGTGTCGTTACACTTCTGATTGTCCAGATACATGAGCGAGGTAATCGCCGGGAACTTGTCAGCCACGTGCTGGAGCAGCGCCCTTGCCCTTGCCTCGTCTTCTGCCTCCTCAAAGTGGAACTGCACAATGACCATCCACTCACCCGTGGCCGAGTTGCGTATGATGACATCACGCATCAGGCCGGTCTGCGCACGCAGGTCAAAGAACGTGTAGCCGTGCCCGACGGCATAGTCGCGGATTTCGTTGCGTATCTGGTTGTGCAGGTCATCCATCAGCCAGCACCTTTCTATGGGCAGTATCTTGTCGAATGCCCCCGTAATGTGGAAGCCGATGGCAGGCTGGTTTTTGACCATTGTTTCATCCAGCAGCTGCTCTTTAGTCAGGTAGCGCTTGTTGGCACAGCCAAAGTCGAGCTTGTTGCGGTAGCACTGGGTCTTGACACTGCCAAGAATGGGTCGGAACGCCGGCAACTCAACCTTGCCGATGCGTGTCAGCTGGTCAAACACCTGCTGCTGCTTCATCTGCAGCTGTTCTGCGTATGGCAGCTGTTGCCACTTGCACCCGCCGCAAACACCGAAATGTTCGCAGAACGGTGTCACGCGCCTGTCACTGTATTTCACGAATCGTGTCACCACGGCCTCCATGAAACTGTGCCTTTTGCGCACGACCTGCAAATCGACGACATCGCCCGGCACTGTCCACGGCACAAAAACCACCATGCCGTTATCCAATTTGGCAATCGACTTTCCTTCAGCCGCCGTGTCAGTAATAGCAATCTCCGATAGCTGTGGCAGACTTTTCTTCTTCCTTGTCATGAGGTGAATCTTAATTTTTGCGCAAAGGTAACTAAAAAAAATGAGATAGCCCACATCCCGCTGTTTTTTTTCGCATTTGCC